>CAXNNO010000069.1:0-8835 GCA_964203555.1 Bacteriovoracales bacterium | reverse complement strand
GCCTTCCTCATGGCCGGAGGGAGCCTTAAAGTATTTTTTGTGAACATTCAGGATTACTGGGATAAAAAAGTAATCCCTCAAAAAGACTTTGTTTCCTTCACCCGCTTAAAGAGCAGGTTTACACAGGGTTCAAAATCGGCGGAAGTTTTTATCATTAACAAAGAACCCTTTGATTTTGAAACCAGTAGTCACAAAATAAATAAAGAGAAGATGGAGGAGATTATTCAAATAATTTTCAATCTCGGTCCAAAAGAACAGGCCAGTAGGGTTTCAATTCTTTCAAATTCTGAAAGAAAACAATTATTGTCTGGAAATCATCTGCGAATAGAAGTCATGGGGCAGGAACTCATTCTTTGGAGAAAAATCGAGGAATTGATAGTGGCCAATCTCTCTCAGGATTTTAAGGCCCATTTCTCTATTGTTGATGAAAATTTTCGCGGTACTTTTGAAGATGTGTTAAAGTGAATTTGAATGAAAACAATGACTCAAATAATTGAAACGTACCTCATCGTTCTGGTTCATCCATTCAGGATTCATCAGCAGTTTCGATTTCAGCTTGCACTTCCAGACCATGAGGGTCATCTTTATGAACCTTTGAGTCTGGCGGAGTCATTGGGGATGTCCTGGGTCTTCGCAATCATACGAGGTCTTGCCCGCATCATCATTTTAAATTTTTTTCTTCAGTCTTTTCTTAGTCTCCAAAGCGAAAGTTTTCCATTCCTCCAGGACTTGATTCAAAGTTCCGGTTCCACTTCTTATTATTTTTTTCTTTTCTCCGCAGCCTTAGATATCATTTTTTTTCCTATCAGCACGATCGTCATGACCGAAGTTTGGGCATGGGTCATTAAGAAATATTCCCGCTGGTTAAACCCCGAGCTTCCTCACGACGTCATTGCCGACCAAATTACGACCCACGCTCTGGCCTCTCATTTATTTACAATCATTCCCTTTATTGGCGATATCATTCAGATGTTTTTGTATTATTTTCTCCTGTACGCAGGACTTCGTTCTAATTTGGAAACTACCCGATCACTTGCATGGGTAATTCTGCTCACTCCGACGGTGGTTTTGCTCATGACTTTGAGTTTTTTCTCTTTCATCGTTTTTTATTTAGTTATCTAGCTAAATTTCTCTCTTTTATTTTCTTACGGCCATGCAAATTCAATTCGTTGTATTCTTCAAGTTGATTGTCATCCCTGACCTTTTTTGAAAATATGAACAAAACGTTATGCTCAACTTTGTTTAATTTTCGGGGAGAAATGTGCAATGACGCACCAGTATTTTCATGGCTCTATTGAAGTTGTTTGCGGACCAATGTTTTCTGGTAAGACATCCGAATTAATTAGAAGAGTTGAAAGGGCCCAAATTGCTAAGCAGAGAGTTCAAATCTTCAAACCAGCAATTGACGTCCGCTATGACAAAGATGGTGTAGTCTCCCATACATCCCGTTCACTAAAAGCAGAATCTGTCGAAAATGCTGTTGATATTCTCATCCGCCTCAAGGATTCAACTCGAATCGTCGCCATAGATGAAGTTCAATTTTTTGATGAAGCTATTTCAACTGTTGTGGTGAAATTGGCCGCTAGAGGCTATCGAGTCATATGTGCAGGTCTTGATCTTGACTATCGGGCACTCCCCTTCGGACCAATGCCGACTCTTTTGGCCGTCGCAGATGAGGTGATGAAGATTCATGCCATTTGCACAGTTTGTGGTGCTCCCGCAACACGCACCCAACGTTTATCAAACTCGACTGCGCAATTTCTTCTTGGAGAAACTGACGCTTATGAGGCCAGGTGTCGTGGTCATTATCAATATGACGAAGCCGAGGAACAGGCCCTTCTTCCACTTCAGGAAGAGATCAAACCACTTGCCGGCCAACTTTCTAATTAAGAGACAAAAACTTCCGGGTCATGCTAAACTTTTTCCTCACATGAGGTTGAATTATGACTCAAGATATCCAACATCAGGACCTGAATTTTATTCCAAGTGAAATTGCTCATCACTATGGGAAGAATGTTCGTATTCTCTCCTCCCCACTTATGCTTAGTTTACTAGCGAGGGTTGGTTCAGAAAAAACCAGGCAACCCGAAATAAATCATTTGATAGAAATGCTTTACTCTCATCTCTTTGACCACGTGGCCGACTCCTTATTTCCTAAGACAAAAGTAAAAATCGAAACCCGTATGAAGGTCGCTCATTCCGAGGGTCTCTATGCGGGAGAAATTATTGATCCCGAAACCCCTTGTGTAAGTGTTGATCTCGCTCGGGCCGGCACCTATCCCTCTCATCTTTGTTTCGAGAAATTAAACTATTTAATGAATCCAGATCACGTGAGGCAGGATCATTTTTATGTTGCCCGTCAGTGTGATGAAAGGGGCCAGGTCGTTGGAGTGACTGTTTCTGGCTCCAAGATAGGGGGGCAAATTGAAAATTCAATTGTCTTGTTTCCTGACCCTATGGGGGCGACAGGTGGAACGATAGTGGAAGTTTACCAACATTATAAAAATAAAGTTGGAGGAACGCCTCTCCTGATGGTTGCCATGCACTTAATTGTGACTCCGGAGTATCTAAAAAAAGTAACAACCCTTTGTCCAGATCTCTACGTCTTTGCTCTCAGGCTGGATAGAGGTCTCTCTTCTCAGAAGGTACTTAATGAGGCCCCAGGCAAATTATGGGAACAGGAAAAAGGTCTCAATGATCATCAATATATCGTCCCGGGCGCCGGCGGTTTAGGTGAAGTTCTGAACAACTCATACTGCTAGGAAAAATAATATGGGCCTGGCCCATAAAAATGAAATTGTTAATATTGTCTTTGAACAGGAAGCGTAAAGGAGATAAAGATGGAATTGTACACGCCAGAGGCCTTGATCACTGAGGATGAGATATCTTTAAGAATAGAGGCCTTGGGAAATGCGATCACAAAAGATTACGAAAACGAAGAAATAGTCGTTATTTGTGTCTTAAAAGGTGCTTTTTTATTCTGCTCTGATCTTATTAAAAAAATTAACCGTCCCCTGAAATTAGAGTTTATTTCTCTATCTAGTTACGGTGATGCGGCCAATAGTGCAGGGAATGTTCGGCTGGAAATGGATGTGACTGCCAATATTGAAGGTAAGAATGTCCTCATCGTTGAAGATATCGTCGACTCCGGACTGACAATCAAAACATTGCTCGAGCTTCTGTATGTGAGGAATCCAAAATCGATTAAACTTGCATCACTTCTTTTTAAACCATCAAAATTAAAACATAAAGTGGATATCAATTATTTAGGTTTTGAAATTGAAGATAAATTTGTCATAGGCTATGGTCTGGACTATGCCGGTCGTTATCGTGAATTACCTTACATCGGAATATTAAATGCAGGTAACTAATACTGGCAGTGTCAGAGTTGATCTAGTTGGTGGGACGTTGGATATTGAACCCATCAATCTGATCATCAAAAATGTTGTAACTCTTAATGTAGCAACAGGTCTTAAGGCCTCTGTAAAACTAAGTAAAACGACTTTTGATGGAGTTGAGATTCATTCTGCTGATTATCATAAAGACTATAAATATACTTCGGCAGAACTCACGGAAGATCGTGTCGTTTATTCAAAAGATTTCTCTGAAATGTCTTTTGTCCTGCAAATTCTTAGACTCTTTGGAATCAATTCTCATATTAAACTTGAGCTATCATCCGGGGCCCCCGCTGGGTCAGGCCTCGGTGGATCATCTGCCATGGGCGTAACGCTCTATCGGGCATTATGTAATTTTACCGGTCACAATTATGACCGACATTCGGCCGTACTAAGAGTTAAGGCCGTTGAAAGTAGAATTCTTAATCAAGGAATTGCCGGCTACCAGGATTATTTTCCGGCCCTTACCGGCGGAGTTCTGGCGATCCGTGGAATCGAGGGTGAGATCAAAGTCGAACAGCTCTACACGGATGAGTTAAAGGAATTTCTTGAGAAACATTTGACACTTATTTCCTCGGGTCAGTCCCGACAGTCTGGAATCAATAACTGGGAAGTCTACAAGGCCTTCTTTGATAAGAAGCCGGATGTTGTCCAGGGCTTAAATCGGATCGCAGAAATATCTCATCAAACCTATGAGGCCCTTAAAACCAAGCAGTGGGATAAAATGTTGACCCTCATCGCTCTGGAAGGGCTTGAAAGAGAAAAACTTTTTCCGGGAATTACGACTGACAAAATTCGTCAGTTTACTTCAGAGCTTAAAAAAGATGGAAACGTGCTAGGATTAAAGATGTGTGGTGCCGGTGGAGGTGGATGCTTTATTCTGGTTCACAAAGGCATTGATCGGGAATTGATTGAGACCAAGGTAAAGGCCCATGAAATGACGATCCTTCCATTTATAGTTGAAGCACCTCTTTAAGACGGGGTTACTCTTGGCAAATGCTGTTAAAAACGTTGCAGGAATGAGTCTCGGTGGAGGAAGGAAAGAAAATTTTTTCTTCTCCCTTCTGGAGTATTATCCTGAAAAGAAACGGTGGTTTCTCAAATCCCTGCACCAGGTGAAGGATGAAGAGATACGTGATAGAGACGAAATTATAACCAGTTGGGTTGAGACCTACGGACTCAAGCAGTTAGTGGTTGATTTTCCCTTGAGTCGGCCTCCCTGTGAGGAATCGTGTCTTTCCACTTGCAAGGGTGCCAAAGAGTGTCCAAGGTCAACAGTCATCGCAGTCCGGGGTGAGATGGAAAAACTTCTTCAAGAGGATGCATCTTTTCATAAAACAAATCCTAAGAAATATGAACAAGAAAGGGTTGCCTCTCAAGAGGTCGATTATTCAAAGAATATTCTCAAGAAAAATACTGATGAGCATATGCTTTCAAAGTCCTTTAAAAGAAAACTTCGCAAGGGTTTTACCCCCTACTGGCATCGACCAATTGATTTTTGGGTTTGGAAAAACTACTACGATCAATTGCTTGAAGTTTTCAAAATATCCTACGAATCCTTTGGAAATGTTTCAGTGATGCTTCTGGCGAGACTCAATTATTTACTGAGGCATCTTCCTAAAGATCTGACGATGTACGAATCAAATACAAACATTTGTCTCATTGAACTTTATCGCGCAAGACTGGTCAGTAAATCCCTTCTGCTGCAACTATTTGATCTGGATCTGGTAAGCTCTGCAAGAGAGCAAATCATTCATAATATTGAAAAGCATATGGGCATTTTTATTTATGAAAATGATCTTGAGACAATTATTAAGAATACCCAGGCGTTTGAATCTTTCCTTCTGTCTGTCGTTGGTCAGAGAATGCTGATGAACGGCCTTCGGCAGGTACCACTCTGGGGTAACACTGATGGTGGGAATTTTATTGTTCCAACATTCCATCTGCAGGGGTAGCTTCATTTGTTGCCAGCTTCAAAATCTTATTTCCTACGGCAAGGTAGAAATAAACCCCAATAGTTAAGATATTATAAGCGAACCATGAAGCTCCAAGCAGCTGACCTTCCGCAACAAAAAGAAGAGCAAGAACTGAATTACTCATGCAGTAAAAAACGACATAACTGCGGGCCCAAATTTTCTTTTTCAGATAAAAAAAGTAAAAAAATAAATTATTCCCAAGAATGATTAAGAGAAAGAAAAAGAAGCCGTTATCAATCACGGCCTTCAATTCCATAAGGCCACTCCTGCCGATCTGATTAAAATCAATTCCCTGGGCCGAGGCTATTTGTTCAACATAAGAAAGTGAAATATTTTTGTGAATCCAATAAATTCTCAAATAAAAAGAATTAATAATGTCCGTCGCGAGCAGTATCAATATGGTGATGGCCGTGAAGCGGTTGATACCCAAATGAGAGAAATGTTTTTTTATTTTTTTTATCATATTTTTAAATTTTATCCCAAGATTATCCCCATGTGAATTATAGTCATAGGATGGAACAATATTTAAGACAAATTGATCTCTTTCAAAAACGGTTAAGTATTAGGCCCATTCCCAAAAGAGAGGCAAAATATCTCTTCTTTCGAATGGCCTGCCCTCTCATGCAAAGCAAATTATCCCGATTTGTCGATCTTTCTCAGGTGCCTGTTACTTTTATCCACGGAAATCCTCATATTGATAATTATGTTAAAACATTCAGAGGCTCTGCCATGCTGGACTTTGATCGCTCCCGCATGGGCCCGTACTGTTGGGATATCATTCGATTTTTAAGCTCTTTATCTCTCAGAAGAGATAAACCCGATGGATTTCTAGACCGAAAAGTTGTTGAGCATTTTATAGATGCCTACTTGGTTCACTTCCTGCATCCTGAAATTCCTTCAAAGCAATTAAAAATTTTAAAAAATGTGGAACCTGAAAAATGGCAGATAACTACAAAAGATTATCTTCGCTCAAATAAACGTTGGGCAAAAAAAATGCGGGAAAATCCAATCTCGGTTAAGTCAGAAACGAGCTCAATCATTCTGAAAAAGTTTCTTGAGTCTCGCAATGAACTCAGTCTTTTAGACGAGTACTTTGTTAGTGAAGTCGGCCTGACTCCGGGAAGTCTTGGAAAAAAACACTTCATCTATTCTTTGTTGCCAAAAAATCCTGACTCTCACCTTGATGCTGTTCTCCTGGATATTAAAGAAGTTTACGCAGAGAAAGACACTAAGTTTTTCTACTCCCCATCATCACACCATGGGGAGAGAATGATTCTGGCCAGTAAGATTTTTGCTGACGGAATGGAAGAGAGATTAGGCTTTTGCACCTATCAAAATCGTCAATACTGGGGAAGACAGATTCCGAGTTTCGCCGTAAAAGTTAAGACGTTTCTGAACCAGGAGGAACAATCTGATTTTGCCTACTCTGTGGGATCAGATTTAGGAAAAGGACATCGAAAAGGCGTGGTTGATTCCAGAATAGCTTCTCTTATTGAAAAAGATTTTACAGAAAACTTTGATAAATATTTCAAAATAAGCAAACTTTTCACTTACGAATTGGATCTTGCATTTGAAGCAACCTTGAGGGTGAGTAAGCTCTACCAGGATTACCGGAGTTGGTGATGTTATCTACGGGGCTCCTTTTTCTATTGGTGACATTTGGCTCATTCCTCACCAGCTTAACCGGACTTGGTGGAGGGACACTTATTCTCGCCGGACTTCTTTTGGTATATCCTCCGGAACTTGCCCTGCCGCTACATAGTTTTACCCAGTTTTCTGCCAATGGCGTGCGGACCGGTTTGTATTTTAAAAAAGTAAACTGGAGGATTGTTGCGTATTACGGAGCTCTTATGCTTCCTGCCGCATGGTTAGGGGCCTCAATTTTTGATCTGATCAATTCAAGTCTTCTGAAGATTTCTTTAGGCCTATTTATCCTTGCCTCAATTGTTCCATGGAAATTTAGTCCACGGGCGGGGTCAGAGGCAAAAACATTTTTAATAGTCGGGGCCTTATCTGGTTTTGTGGGAGTTTTTGTTGGTGCTGTTGGGCCAGCAGTTGTCCCATTCTTTAATCGTTTAAAGCTTTCAAGAGATGGCATTTTATCGACAAAAAGTGCAGGGCAGATGGTGCTCCAGCTTTCTAAAATTGCTGCCTACTCTGGGGCAGCTGGGATAAATTTTATGGCACTTAAGGACCATGTTTCACTTATGATTGTGGGAACCCTCGTTGGGGTTGGGATCTCGATTCCTATTGGAAAGAGAATTTCGGATAAGAAATTTAACTATTTTGTGAATCTTCTTCTTGGGCTCATTTCGATCAAGATTTTGATCGAGGGAATCAGGGAAATCCTTTAGTGCAAAAACAAGCGATTCTCAGGGTATTCCCAAAGATAGCTACCTTCTTCGGCAGGAATTCGAACCTTACACAGAGATACGGGCAAGGCCCCTAACCGTCGAACCTTATCAGACCAGTGTTGCAAAGTGATATTGATCTTGTCCTGAATCGTCTTGGCCTTATCAGAATTTGTTTTTAAGAACGTGAGCTGAGAATTCAGAGCATTCAGTTCTCTTTTAGTTTTGTTGGAAATATGGATGAGAAGCGGAACGAGCTCGAGAGCTTCTTCGTGGGAAAAGGTTTTTGATTTGTTCAATGGATAGATATTTCGTACGTTTTCGAAATGAGATTCCATTATTCAAATTGCCCTTGTCTAAGTTTACGCTCTACGTCCTTTTTAGCAGCACTATCACGCTTATCAAAGAGTTTTTTCCCTTTCGCTAACGCGATTTCACACTTTACCAGACTGTCTTTAAAATAAAGGGCCAGAGGGATGACGGTGTAACCTTTTGTCGCCATTTTTTTTTCCATTTGGTGAATCTCATCACGTTTTAACAATAGCTTACGTTTTCGTGTCTCGGGATGATTGTTAATATTGCCAAATTCATAATGAGGAATGGTGGCATTCTGAAGCCAGACCTCACCATTGGAATCAATGGTAACAAAGGCTTCATTGATGATTCCCTTCCCAAGTCTTAAGGACTTAACCTCAGTTCCCAGGAGAGACATGCCACACTCGTACTTATCTTCCAGAAAGTAGTCGTGACCCGCGCGTTGATTTTTACAAATGATTTTAATGCCCATAGAAGTTGAGGTTACATCAAGCAAGATGAATTGAGGACCCTTTCTCCGTAAAATGATGTCAAATTTAGGCCCGAAATAATTTTAAGACCTGCTCAAAACGAAGTGCCTCTGCTCTTATTTGTGGATCCAGCCCCGTTTGTGTCATATTTCGCTGAGAAATTTCTGCACCCCATTCATTTTTTATGATTCCTCCAAGTTGTTTGCGACGTTGCCCGAATACGACTCTCAAAAATTTTTCAAATTCATCTATTTGAGAAAGTGGCATATCTGGTTGTGGTTTCCTTTTAAAACCTAAAACCTGGGAATCAACTTTTGGAGGGGGAACG
>CAXNNO010000068.1:0-8839 GCA_964203555.1 Bacteriovoracales bacterium | reverse complement strand
ATAGCCATCAAAGGAAAAGATTTCGCCAGTCCTCCAAACTCCTCGAGATTGCGAGTATGAAGCCTCTCGTATAAAAACCCGACGACCAAAAACAGACCACCGGCAGAAATACCGTGGTTAATCATTTGATAGAGAGAACCAGCAATCGCAAGTTTCTGAAAAGAAAAAAGACCAATCAAGATATAACCCATGTGAGATACGGAGGAGTAAGCAACGAGCTTTTTGAAGTCAGTCTGATAGAGAGCACAGAAAGCGCCGTAAATAATTCCAATGACCCCCATGATCATGAAAAAATCTGCAAAATAATAAGCGGCTTGCGGAAATAACGGGATTGCTATTCTCATAAGTCCGTAGGTTCCCATTTTAAGGAGAACCGCTGCAAGAAAGACCGAACCAACAGTGGGTGCCTGAACGTGAGCGTCAGGTAACCAGGTGTGAAAAGGAACCATTGGAACCTTAATAACAAAGGCCAGAGAAAAGGCAAAAAACAACAAAGTTTGCGGAGACAGGAGGGCCGAGGACAACGAGGAACCATCAAAGGCAAAACTAATTTTTGAAAGTTCAAAAAGATTACCCGTCGGAGCTCCAAACGCCTCAAAGCTTGTTTTAAGCATCCAGAAGATTGCCACTAACATCAGGAGTGAACCAACCATCGTATAAAGAAAGAACTTCACCGTGGCGTAGATGCGGTCTTTACCGCCCCAGATTCCGATCATAAAAAACATCGGAATAAGAACAACTTCCCAGAAGAAATAAAACAAGAAGATATCAGTTGCGAGAAAAGTTCCGTACATTCCGGTTTGAAGCGCCATAAGGCAAAAAACAAAGAACTTTTCAGAGCGAAGTTTCCCATGATGAAGATCAGGCCACGTGCCTAATATGGCGACTGGGCCCACATAGGCAGTGAGCATCACCAGAGGAAGACTGATGCCATCAATTGAAATGAGATAATTAATCCCCCACTCCGGCAACCAGGATATTAAATGAATGAATTGAGGCCCAGAGCTACTGCCGTCGAAGTTCAGATAGAGGTAGGTGGCGAGAACGGCGTTCACAATAGTTTGCGCCAAGGCCACCTTTCTAAACAAATGCTCGAGACCTTTTGGCAACAGAGCGACGATGAATCCGAAGAGAAGCGGAGTGAAGATAATCCAGGAAAGTAAAGTTGATGTTTCCATTTATGTTAGTCCTTAAACCAGTACTTTAAAAATAAAGAGGATTGCAAGGAAGATTCCCCCAAGCATCAGAAGACCATAGGTCTGAAGATCTCCAGTTTGAATTCCCCGAAGAGTTCCGCTCAGAGCACGAACACTTCTGCCAAGACCATTGACGGCCCCATCAACAATATATTTATCAACGATTCCCCCAGCAAGGCCTGAGATCTTTTTCAAGGGATTAACGATAATAAAAGCATAAAGCTCATCGATGTAGTACTTATTGGAAAGTAACTTCTGAAGTGGTGCCAATCCTGAAAAGGCGTCAGAGATAAACTGAATTTTCTTAAAAATCATAACCCCTGCAAGAAATGATAGGACTGCAATAATAGAGGATCCAACCATCACGACCCCTTCATGGAGAGGAAGCTTGACGGCGATTAGAGGAAGAACTTTTGCGGGGACGAGTGGCTCAAGCCAATGAGAAAGGAAATGAGGCATGTGCCCCATAAAATCTCCCATTAAGTGAGGCACGCCGAAAAAACCACCGAACGCTGCAAGAATCGCCAGTACATAAAGTGGGAAAGTCATTAAGGCCGGTGACTCATGAAGATGATGTTTTACATCATGAGACATCTTCTCCGATCCATAGAATGTTAGACTCATCATGCGACCAGTATAAAAGGCAGTCAGCATGGCGGTGATCACACCAATAATAAATAAGTAGGATATGCCATTAGGAAGAGCAATCGTTGAGTAAAGGATTTCATCCTTAGAAAAGAACCCAGAGAAAAAAGGAACCCCGGAGATAGCGAGGGATCCGATCAGCATGGTGAAGTGAGTGTGAGGAAGATACTTTTTAAGCCCCCCCATTTTTGTCATGTCCTGCTCACCTGAGCAAGCGTGAATAACAGATCCGGAGCCGAGGAAAAGGAGTGCTTTAAAGAATGCGTGGGTCATAAGATGAAACACGGCAGTTTGGTAAGCACCCACACCACAGGCGAGGAACATAAATCCAAGTTGAGATACAGTTGAGTAGGCCAGAACCTTTTTGATGTCTGTTTGTGCGATAGCAATCGTGCCAGCAAAAAGTGCCGTAAGAGCACCCGTGTGGGCAATGACGGAAAGTGCAACCGGAGATAATTCGAACAAAGGATTAAGTCGAGCAATCATGTAGACACCGGCAGTGACCATTGTCGCGGCATGAATGAGAGCAGAAACTGGAGTTGGACCACTCATTGCATCCGGAAGCCAGACAAAGAGTGGAATCTGCGCCGATTTACCGGTGGCACCCACAAACAGGGAAAGACAAATCAAAGTAGCAGAAGGCGTGATTCTGGCCACAACTTCTGAATTTTTTAACAGAGTGTTGATCTCTGGAAGAGAAAGAGTTCCAAGTTCTCTAAATAAGAGGAACATGCCAATTAAAAAACCAAGGTCACCAATTCGATTCACGATGAAAGCTTTCTTACCAGCATTCGCTTTTTCAGTGTCAGTGTACCAAAAACCAATGAGAAGATAAGAGCAGAGTCCCACTCCTTCCCAACCGAAGAAGAGAAGTGGAAGGTTATTACCCATCACAAGTAAAAGCATATTAAAGCAGAATAGATTTAAATAAGAAAAATAACGGCCCACACACTCTTCGTCATGCATATAGCTCGTTGAATAAAGGTGGATGAGTGTTCCGATCCCAGTGATGATCATGACCAGTGTAGCGGAAAGTTTATCAATTCGAAGTTCGAAAGGAATATTCAGTCCACCGAAATTAAACCATTCAAAGCAGTAGGACGTAAGAGAAGGATTTTCCCCGCCTGAGATGAGCTTTGAAAAGGCAATACAGGCCATAATAAAAGAAAGACCTATAAAGAAAGTTGCTGTCGCACCTGCTGTATTGGGATCCGTCTTTGCGAAGCCCTTAAGTTTAAGAGGGTAAACAACTCCATTCATAAAGAAGCCAATCAATGGAGAAATCAATATAAGAAGTGGCAGAGATGAGTGCATGGTTTCCACGTTCATTATCCTTTAAGGGTATTTGCGTTTTGGGTTTTGATCGATCCGAAGTTCCGATAAAGGTTTACCAGGATAGAAAGTCCGACCGCTGATTCGGCGGCCGCAATGGTGATGATAAAGAAAACCTGAATTTGGCCTTCAATCATACCCGCTGACTTCGAGAAGGCGACGATTGAGAGATTTGCAGCATTCAGCATAAGCTCAATACCCATAAGAATCATGATCGTATCTCGTCGCAGAAGAACCACGAGCATACCAATAGTGAGTAAGAAGGCCGCAAGGATCTGAATTAAAACATCATTAGTCATATAATTACCTTAGTCGATTTTTCTTTTAGCAAGAACAACAGCACCAACAATCGCTACGAGAAGTGCCAAAGAAATAACTTCAAATGAAATGAAGAACTGAGAAAATAAAGCGTGAGCAAGAACTTTTGAATTTCCACCAAGCTTGGCAATTGTCTCCGGCCCAAAACTCCCCTCAGGATAATCCAGACGATGGTTCATAAAATGCTCATTTAAGGCAAAAAGGATGAAACCAAACACCGCCAGACCGATGGCAATCCCACCTGCAAAAACACCAGGTCTTTCCTTGAAATCAGAGGACTCAACATTCAAGTTAAGAAGCATGATTGAAAAAATAAAAAGAACCATGATGGCCCCGGCATAAACCACCAACTGGATGGTCGCAATCAGATGTTCTCCGATTAATCCGTAAATACCGGCAGTCATGACAAGCACTCCAAGGAGACAGAGAGCAGAGGTGATTGGATTTTTAGTAAAAAGCATTGTAACTGCAAGGATGGCCGAAATGACGGCCAGTATGACGATAACCAGACTCATTATTTATCCTTCTTTTCGTTTCGACCATTCATAGGACGCTTTAATTGATCAAGATCGACAATGGCATCCTCGCGAGAAGATGTGGCCATTTCATAATTGGTTGAGAGCTTAATTGCGTCTTTTGGACAGGCCTCTTCGCAAAAGCCGCAGAAGCAACAACGAAGAAGATCAATATCAAAGCTTAAAGGTTTCTTTTCTTTTGTTACGCCGTATGGATTTGATTCCTCTTCTCTTTCATCTGCCACGATATGAATACAATCGGCCGGGCAAATCGTTTCACAGAGGAAACAAGCGGTGCAATTTTCAGTCTTATTAGCATCAACTGAAATGAAGTGAGATCCTCTGAACCGGTCAGAATAATCGCGCTTTTTTTCGGGATAGAGTATCGTGAAATGCTTTCCGAGGAAGAGTCCTTCAAGGAATCTCTTCATCGTAATTTTCATTCCGACAAGAATGGCCGGCAAATAGGCTTTTTCTTTTGCAGTATATTTTTTAGAAATATTAATTGTTCCCATAAAGCCTCTTTAGCGATTAAGGAAGTAAACCATTACAGTTACTACCACGAGGTTAATAAGTGAGAGAGGGAATAGTATTTTCCAGCCAAGATCCATCAATTGGTCGAAGCGGAATCGGGGAAGTGTCCACCTGATCCACACAAACAAGAACATGAAAAAGCCGACTTTTGAACAAAGTGAAACGAATTGGAAAACCGCTGTTACGTTGGTTGTTCCTGCTTCACTCAATCCAAAGTTCGATGAGATGATGGAAACGAGAGCACTCATTCCAGGGAGCAGTGAGTATCCGCCAAAAAATAAAGTTGAGATCAAGGCAGATGCCATGATCATGGCTATGTACTCGGCCATAAAGAAAAGAGCGAACTTCATAGCTCCGTACTCCAAATGGTAACCGGCCACAATTTCAGACTCTCCCTCGGCCAGATCGAACGGAAGTCGATTTGTCTCGGCGAAGATCGAAATAAGAAAAACCAGCGCTCCAAACGGATTTACAACGGCTCCCCAATAATGCTGGGACTGCCATGAAACCATGTCGTGGAGGTTGAATGAACCATAAACGACGAGCATCGACAGAAGAGAAAGACCCATGGAGATTTCGTAGGAAACAATCTGAGATGAACCACGAAGAGCACCTAAAACAGAATATTTATTTTTTGATGCCCAACCGGCAAGAATAATCGGATAAACTTCAAGACCCGCAAATGCGAGGATGAAAACAATCCCCGAATCAATCTGTGCAATTTGTAAAATAACTTCCTGACCATTCACAATCGCCTTGGAACCAAAAGGAATAACGGAAAGAGCGCAAAGAGGTGCGATCAGGGCCATCAAAGGTGCCAGGTAGTAATAAAATTTATTCGCATTCTTAGGTGTAAAATCCTCTTTCATGATGAATTTGACAACGTCGGCAAGTGGTTGCAGAAGACCAAAAGGTCCAACACGGTTCGGGCCCACGCGTCCTTGCATCCAGGCCGCTCCACGACGTTCAAACCAGACCATAATCGGAACAACGCCAAGACAAACTCCTACAACAAGAAGAATTTTGGCAAATAGCTGGAGGAAATCAAAGTATTCCATATATCTCACTTCTTAATTATTCTTAGTCATTAAACCAACAACAGCATGAGCAGATACTGCTCCTCCGGGGTGTTGTATTGCTGGGTGGAACTTTTGAACAATTCCATCAGCATTCTTAAAGCTTCCCTCTTTTTCAATCGTGGCAAGCCCTGGAATGACGGCCATCACATTTTTAGTGGGAAGGGCCTTAATCTCATCAATATTCCAGACTCCCCACAAAATAACTTTTTGCTCAGAAGACATTTTAGGTATTCCTGCTCTGCCGTTTCTAAAAAGAATGACGACTTCCGCTTTCACTTCCCCATTGGCCAGTGGCGCTAAACCGGTTTCTTCAACTCCAAGAGTGTTAGGGGTCTTGTCGGCCATCCGAAGCAAGTGATCAAGTTTCTTATCTTCCTTCGAAGTTTGCACATAACCGTTATGATAAAACACGGCGATGGGTTTTCCGAAGGCTTCAGTCGATTTATCCTTAAGTAAAGCTGCCTCTTCACGGGTTGCATCTGTCCCGACCACAAGCTGGACTGATCCGGCACTCATGACAGTCTTTCTCACTTCTCCCAATACCGTTTCAAGAGATGCGGACGTCATCATGCCGCCATGATTAAGAAGTGGGGAAATAACTCTCATTGGGTTCACAAGATCAGTGAAAGACGAGCGACCTTCATCGCACATCCAATGACCATTCACCATTTCATTATAAATAGGAATATAGCGGTAAGCGATATTCTTGTCTGAGTGAACCTCAATATTACATCCCTTCGAACAACGATCACAAATTGATGCCTTCTTTTCTAAAAACCAAGTACGCTTTTGAAATCTGAAGTCATTATATGTGAGTGCTCCCACTGGACAGAAGTCAGTCAGGCAACCTTGATAATCATTATAGAGTCCACGCTCGTCAGTGACATCAAGTTCCTTATGCCAGCCACGATTGACCATCACAAGATCATTTGTTTTTGTCACTTCGTCAGTGAAGCGGACACAACGCTCACAATGAACACAACGGTTCATATTGAGTGTCACTTTGTCTGAAAGTTTTTTTGTTGTGGCATCCTCGTATACGCGCTTTTCTTCTTTGAAGTTCGACTTAGAGGGACCATATTCAAAGTTATAGTCCTGAAGCTTACATTCACCTGCCTTATCACAAACAGGGCAATCCAAAGGATGGTTGGTCAGAAGAAAATCCATCACGCCTGTGCGTGATTTCATAACTTTTTCCGATCTCGTGTGCACAACCATGCCATCTGCGGCAGGAGTCGAGCAGGAAGTCATGAGTTTAGGGGCCTTCTCAACTTCCACTGTACACATGCGACAGGTACCGGCCACTGGCATTCCCGGGTGATAACAGTACCGCGGGATTTCTTCATGAATTTTGTATCTCTCGGCCACTTCCATGATGGTATCACCAGGTTTGAACTCGTAGGATTTTCCATCGATCGTAACTTTAGGAAGTGGTTTCGCATCCGGTGATGAGTCCGAGTGAACCGGCTTCTTGGCAGATGAGTAGTTTAGATCTTCTTTAGGTTTAGTAATTTCGTGGACTGTATTAGACATGGGCACCTTCAGTTACTCTTTCTTGATTTTTATTACCGCGAAGTCCGCCATTTTTAATTAATTCTTCAAATTCAGGTCGGAATTTTTTGACGGACGACAGGGCCGGTCCTGTAACAGCATCGGCAAACGCACAGATAGTTTGTCCGGCCATATTTCCACAGATTTTGGCGATGTAATCAAGATCATCCTGAGTACCACCTCCGTCAAGAATCCGTTTAAACATTCGAGCAAGCCAGTGAGAGCCTTCACGGCATTGGGAGCATTGGCCACAGGATTCGTGTTCGTAAAATTTCAAAAGGATGTAAGTGGCCTCTACGATATTAACTGTTTCATCCATAACAATAACCCCACCTGAACCGGCCATCGTTCCGGCCTTGGCTAGTGAGTCGTAGTCCGATTTAACATCAAGCTCAGCAGCAGTCAGCATGGGAGCAGATGCTCCCCCGGGAATCACAGCCTTGACTTTTTTTCCGCCTCTCACGCCACCGGCAATTTCAATAATTTCTCTAATGGTTAGATTCATCGGAAGTTCATAAACACCTGGTTTGTTCACATGTCCAGAAACACAAATAAGTCGAGTTCCACCTGAGCGCTCTGTTCCCATCTTTGCGTATTTTTCAAAACCTTCAGATATGATGTAGGGAACAGCTGCAAAAGTTTCAACATTATTCACGCAAGAAGGCATCCCGTAGGCACCGACCTGGGCCGGAAATGGTGGTTTAAGTCTTGGCTCTCCACGCTTTCCTTCCAGAGAGTTTAAAAGTGCTGTTTCTTCGCCACAGATGTATGCACCAGCACCTTTATAAATAATTAAGTCAAAGTCAAAACCTGATCCAAGAATGTTTTTCCCAAGAAAACCCTTAGCATGAGCATCGTCGATGGCCTTTTGCATGAGACGAATTTCTTTATGAAACTCTCCGCGAATATAAACAAAGCCCTTGTTTGAACCAATCGCATGAGCGCCAATAATCATACCCTCAATCATTTTATGAGGAGTTTTGGTCATTATAAGTCGATCTTTAAATGTTCCTGGTTCACCTTCATCAGCGTTACAAACAAGATATTTCGGCTTCGGATTTCCATTGGCGTCAACCGGATTAGCGGGCATGAAAGACCACTTCATTCCAGTTGGAAAACCTGCTCCACCCCGGCCACGAAGATTGGACTTTTTAACTTCATCAATAACTTCGGCGGGCTTCATCTTGAGGGCCTTCTCAAGGGCCTTATAACCATTTTCTCTGGTTATATAAAATTCGATCGTCTCACAACCCGCCTCTGTAACGAATTTAGTGATAACTGGCTCAAAGTGTTCATTGTTGTACATCATGGCCATACTCCTAGTTTTTGGGTGCTTTTGCCCACAACTCTTCCCTGGTCAAGTTCTTTACTTGCATCATCCAGAAGTTTTGTCAGATCCTCTGATGAGATGTTCTCAAAATAATCCTGATTTATCTGAACCACCGGAGCAGTTCCACAGGCCGCAAGACATTCAACCTGACTAAGAGTGAATTTACCGTCTTGGGTCGTTTCTCCTGATTTAATGCCTAATTTTTTTTCTGCACAGGAGACGAGTTTATCTGATCCATTTAACCAACAGGAAATGTTCGTACAAATTTGCACATCAACTTTCCCACAAGGCTCAAGTTTATACATCGTATAGAAGCTGGCCACTTCTCTGACTTTTGAA
>CAXNNO010000067.1:0-8878 GCA_964203555.1 Bacteriovoracales bacterium | reverse complement strand
GACTTCAGAAAAAAGAACCTCCTTTGAGAATAACATCTGCTTTGGACAAACCTGGAATTATAACCTTTATCAACTGAGAAATTCCGCTGAAGCCACCTTTTTGTCTCAAATCACCGGTACAAAGAACATCAAAGGATCATGCGAAGACGCTTCACTTCGACCGATCTGGAGTTACATGTTAACTAGCGGCTTCAGCACGGCCATTATTGAAAGTGGCGCCATCGGTTCACAGTCGCTTCTCGGTTATAAGAAATGTGGCAAAGAGGGAGAAGACTTTTTAAATTCTCTGTACTACTTCTCGCGAACTCGTCCAATCGAGGGTGCTGAAACTTTTCATTACGCTGAAAATTTTGAAATCAAGCCTGATAAAGTCATGTACGACAGAACTTGTGGGGATTCAACTTGTGGTTCTTCTCTGACTGATGATTTTAAAGCGATTTATGAAAAATTTAATAAGGTCTCATTAAAGCATCTTTTGATCGTCAGGGATTTTTCCTATCTGCAAGCTCTTCTGAAAAAAGATTTTGCAGGCGCCCGGCAAATACTGGTGGATATTGAGCGAGCTTATGGCGATGCTCTTAAATTGGTTGACTCAAGTGACTATCTGGTTATCTTAACCAGTGGAGATTCTAAATTTATCGATATGCCCAATCAAGGGAAAGATTTTTTTGAGTTTGATAAGGATCTCAAAAATATTTCCATTAAAAGAAGCAAGCTTACCAACATGGTCCTCGCTTCCGGGTCAAGGGCCGAAAACTTTTGCGGAATTTATGAGGACTCAGAAGTCTTTGAAAGAATTCTTTCCGGCCCTAAACAACAGGGTCTAGAGCTGAAAATAATTAATCCATTTAAGTGAGTACGGGGATAGATTTAGCTACCTAGGACCTCGCCTCGAGAAACATCATAGAGCTTACTGCAGTAGTCACATTTAATTTCGACAGAATCATTTCCTTCAAAGAGATGATCAATATCTCCAGCATACAGACCTCTTAAATTCAAAACCATGCGGTCCTTGGAGCACGGACAAAAAAATTCAATCTGACGACTCGTCATGTAAGCAAGACCATGATCTTCGAACGTTTTGACCACTTTTTCAATGTCATCAGGTGCAGACTCAAATACCTCACGGAAGAACTGAGCATTCTTCTTGATGAATTCTTTTCTTGAGGCCGAATCATCTAATGAAGAATTGATGTTAAGGGATGGGAGTTTTGTCACCATGATTGACTGATCACTGACTTCGGAGACAATAACCTCCGAATTTGTCTGATAAGATTCAGTGAGTATCTGATTAATGACATCTTTAGCCGAAATTTCCTTGAGATCGAGTACAGAAGTATAGGGATGAGAATTATTCTGAAAAATCTTTGAGACTCGTACTTTTCCTGAAATTTTTTTTGGAAACTGATTAAACTCTTCAGGCAATAAAAGTGTTCGCGTATGGCCGGCGCTGTTTGTTTCAATTTTAAGCCGAAAATATGGTTCTTCCGAATCAATATAGAGACCAAGGGACTCCTGAGGCTTTAAAAAGAAAATGATTGGCAAAAGTCCCAGGAAAGTATCCCGGAAATAGGAAAATCCAGAGCTATTCATGGGGTGAAGAAGAATTAAATCATGAATGAGTTTTTGGCCTTCGAGAAAATGGACGTTAAACCCATTCTTGTGGTCTAAAAAACTATAAAGTCGGCTCATCGCGAGCATAGAAGTCTCCTTAAATAGACGATTTCTTAATTTATATCCCAGAAGGTCTTTTTTGTTAATATTTCTGAACGACAAAGGTAGTATCAAATCATTATGATGCAAATTGTTTATTTCTCTGAAAAAGAGCAGTTTCTTACTGAAATAGAGATGTCCCATGGGGAAAAAGTTTTTGTGGCCCCGAGTCCTGCAAAGGCAGACGGTCTACGACTGAGACTTCCGGCCGACAGTTCTCATGATGTGATTACAATAGCAAAATTCACCTCAAATCTTGTGGATACTCTCTGGGAGGGTGAAGATAGGCCTCTGGTAAAAAGAAAATCAGAACTTTTGCTGATTTTTGGAATCTTAAAAAATAAGTATTTCCCCGAACTGGGTTTTGAGCAATTCAACCAGGCCTATAATCTATTTTCAGATCTTAGAAGTTTTACTCTGAATCAGGATGCTCTTTCATCTATTCTGGAAGAACAGCCTGAGATTATAAAACGAGCAGTCCTCCTCTTTTGGCAATTATTAGAGGTAACGGGATTTCAAGATGAGCATGGCGCTTATCAACAGATCGCTGAGCGCCTGCGTTCCCATCAAGAAGTTTCAGAACTCGGAAAAACTTATATTTTCTGGGGCTTTCAGCATTTGAATGGTCAACAGGTTGATCTTTTGAAGGCACTTGCTCTCCGGTATACGGTCATTTTACCATTTCCACTCGCTCTTAAAGATAAAATTAAGCGAAGTGATTGGATCAGCTGGATTAAAGATAATAATACCGACGAAAAAAATCTCTCCTTAAAGGAAATATCACCTCAGGCGACTTGGCTATCAGTTAATTCAAGAGAGTTGTCTCTTCACTTAAAGGGTTTCATCCAAAGTGGAGATCAAATCATTTTAGGTGTCTCAAACCTTACCGCCTCACACATTGATATCATTCCCTCCCAGACCGTCAGTTTTAAGATACCTCATCAGATTCTTGAAAATGAATTAAGGGAAATTTCAGAAAAAATGAAAAACATTTCTGGAACCCACTTTGAGATGCAAAACCTCTGTAATGAGGAAATGAAGAAAACCCGTACATTAAAACACTACAGAGTATGGCAACTTTATCATGAAGCACTGATTGCTATTTCAGAACTTACTGACGATGTTCTTCAGATAGATAGTTTTTTCTTGAAAGTCCTAGATCAAGTGGTCGTCTTAAATCAGCCCAGAACATCCTATGTTCCCGTTTCATCTGAAAAATTTTCAATTGATTTAAAGGACATGTCTTCACTCGAGGATATTGATCGCAAGAGACGAGTTATACTTTGTGTTGACGAGAGATTTGATGAAATCCAGAGTCTTGGCCAGAATTATACAGAAAGTATCCAGAAATCACTTTCTGTCCTGGGGCCCCTGAAGCGGAATGAATTGGAACTCCTCTTCAAGCAGTGGGAATTCAGGGATTTGTTTTCCAGAGGTGAAATTATCGTCCTGATGAATGAGGGAACTTTAAAGCACAGCCTTATTTGGAAAAGAATGTTCTCAGGAATTCTTCTTCTAAAATCTGAAAAGAATGTCAATCAAGCCGAAAGGACCGTCAAAGATCATTTTTTATCAATCCCCAAGAAAAGTTTTGACAGCACATTCTCAGCGACAAAACTTCAGACCTATATTGATTGCCCCAGAAAGTTTTATTTTAATTACATCGAAAAAATATTTCCTCTAATTACTTTTGAGAAAGATTTTGACCCGATGATATCGGGGACAATTGTTCATGAAATTATCGAAATATTTTATCGCGAAAAAATGGATATCAATGACCTGGGTGTCCTCACTCGCAGAATCATGCAGCGTTATATCGAAGAAAAAAAGTTGCTACTTCCCAAGGAGATTTATCTTCAAAGAGAACTGGTTTTTAAGCATCGATCTTTTAACGGGATTCAATTTTTAAAACAACTTGAAGAGGTTACCAACGAACCAATTGATTGGAAAATAGAAGAATCGTTTCACCTGAAGGATGGAATTTCCCTCAAGGGAAGAATTGATTGCATCGGAATAAGCTCCCAATTCATTTTTTTGCTGGATTTTAAATCCACCGAGTCCTCTGCTGCTAACAGCTCTGAAGTGGTAAATCTTGATGCGATCCAGCTATGGGTCTATGCCAAAGCCGCCAAAAATCTGATCAAGGATTTTGATCAGAAGACCATCGTCCTGGGGTATGTCGTCTTAGATGATTCGTCAAAATCCAATCTCATCACCCAAAGTGAGGATTTGGTTAGCGGACTCAAGGCACATAAGCTTTGTAAGGTTCATAAGCTAAAGGATGAATTTTCTGACAAGCTCAAAGAAGCCGATGAAAAAATGATGAATTTAAGCGTGTTGATTTCAGAGGATGACATTTTTCCGCCAAAGCCTAGGCACAATATGACCTGTCATTATTGCGAACTTAGTAAAGTTTGCATCAAAAGTGAGATACCCCATGTCTAAATCGGCCAATGCAGAACAGTTGCTCGCCATTCAACATCGGGGTGGGGTCCTTTTGCGAGCGGGTGCGGGATCTGGTAAAACCTTTGTCCTTGTTGAGCATATTGAATACCTGACTAAGATTTGGATCGAAGAATTTAAGGCGAGACCAAATGGTTCTTTTGAGGACTATATTCGGACCAAATTCTCACAAGTCGTAATGATGACCTTTACCAAGAAAGCGGCCGGAGAAATGAGTATCCGTCTGACTGAAAAGTTTGTAGAAAAATCCGAAGCACCGGGGGAGGATCAGTTTTTTTGGAAAACCAGTAACGAGCTTCTTCCCATGTTAATGGTGACGACTATTGATGGTTTCTGCCGAAAGCTTATCTCTTCTGGATACTTTCCCCATTTATCGACTGAAGCAAAAATCATCTTTGACACTGAAAGAACAAATCAGGTCAGGGCATTAGTGGAAGAATGGTTTACCAATAACTCTCATGAAATTGATCAGTCGATTCTGGATATACTGATTAAAGAGAAGAAGGACTTACTTTCATCTTTTACCCACGTTTTCAGCGATCCAGGATTAAGGCTCGCCTGGAAAAAATTTGAACTTGCTGAAATTAATCCGCGGACTTCTGATGTGCTTCTTGCCCAATCTTTTGACCTCAACGATCTAGAAAATGCTCTCGGCTCCGTCTATCAACTGGAACTCGATGAAGAGGCAAATCGGTCTGCGTTTGAAAAAGTTGTGGCAACTTTTCAGTCCTCCGGACTCCCGGTTGTTGATAGTGTTGAAAAGTTAAAAATTTATACGGGATTGTTTGAGTCGATCAAGCGCCTGGATGGTGAAAAAACTGCCAGGAAAAAATCTCCCGCTTCGGACTCCGCCAGAGAAGGTCTTGCACGGATTCGTGATTGGGTGGTCAAATGGAAGGAGGCTGTTTTTGATTATGAAAAACATTTTGAGACCAAGGTTCTCCCATGGATGAATTTGTGCCTTAAAATCTTTACATATATTGAGAACCGGCTTGATCCCAACCAAGGGATGACTTTTGGAGATATTGAATATCAGGTTTCCCTGGCATTGGAGAACTCCTCAGATCGGGAACGTATTCAAAAAATATTTCAATATTTTATTGTCGATGAATTTCAAGACACCTCCGATATTCAATTCAAGATTATTCAAGGTTTGATCGGGTCGGATTATAAAAAGTTATTTTGTGTCGGAGATGCCAAACAGGCGATCTATGGTTTTCGCGGAGGTGAGCTTTCAGTTTTCAGGAATTGTGCCGAACTTATTCCAACGCTTAGAAGCCTTGCCAACAATTACCGATCCCTCCCCGAAATCATCGAATTTAATAATTCACTTTTTAGGTCCATTCTACCTATGGGTTATAACTTCGAGGGCCGCGATCCTTTTACAGTTAACCCTGAAGATCAGCATGTTCCTGATGAAACTCTGAAAAATGAATCCGGCTCCATCGAAATTTATACATCAGTTTTACAAAGAGACCTTGAATCGGAAGGACGATTTGGTAACGAAGATATTAATCGTTTAGAGGCGATAGTCATTGCGGACGCTATTCAAAAAGAAAGAGCAAATACCAAAAATGTCTCGACCGTCCTCTATAGTAAACTTCGACCAAGTGGAGAACTTATCCGTGCTCTGATGGAACGAAAAATCGGTTTCACTGCTCAATTCAAAATTGACCTCATGGATGACCCTGTTTTGGGAATCTTCGTATGTCTTTTAAAAAGAAAATTTGATTCAAATCCTGACACGAAAGATCGTTTCCCGATCTTCCTTTTTAAAAGCTATCTGAGTGTTCTGGAAGTCTCTGGCGAAATAACGGAAGATGACCTGAAAGAATTTGATCTGAATGTAAAATTCTGGGGGTTGATCGAAGCATTTCGCAAATTTCTTCATAAGCTTCACATTACCAACGAAAATTCAGATATTAATCTTGAAACCATTGAAACAATTGCCGAGCTTTATCATCAGGACCCTGAAACGATTATGAATCAGCTCCTACGCGGAGATAATAAAAGATTGAGTCTTGATCTAAGATCGGGAGATGAATCTCATATGGTTCAGATCATGTCGGCGCATGGATCGAAAGGTCTGGAGTTTGACGTCGTTTTTCTTGCCGGGATTTACACAAACGGTAGGGAACAGCATGATAGCGCTTTGTTTGGAGACTTACCCGGAAGTTTTAACTGGTTTATAGATATCACTCAGAGGGAAAAGAGAAAATCCCCCCGTTCTATTTATGAAGCGGAACTTTCCCGATTTAAAAATTATTCCGAATCAAAACGCCTTTTCTATGTTGCCTGCACAAGAGCAAAGAAAAAGCTTATCTGGGTCGATTTCGAAATTCCCGAAAAGACTTTTAGTATTCCGAAAAATAGCTGGATCCTTGGATTGAGGGCGTGGCTTGCAAGTGGGATTTCGGATGAAAAAGTCCGTGAACTACCACTTGAAGGCCTTGACTCC
The DNA here is from genome assembly GCA_964203555.1 of Bacteriovoracales bacterium. Lineage (GTDB taxonomy): Bacteria > Bdellovibrionota > Bacteriovoracia > Bacteriovoracales > Bacteriovoracaceae > Peredibacter. Next base: position 2,244 of record CAXNNO010000067.1, on the reverse strand, counting down.
CAAATTCTTCTATCCTCTCAGTCTCTTCCACAATTGCCCTTATTCTTCCATGACCCAGTCGGCATATTTCATAAGGGAGAGGGTCAAACTGAGTTAATGATCGCTGCAGAATTAAGTGTCACGAGACTTAATACGCTTCTTGATTGTCCAAGGAAGTTTTATTTATCCAATATTTTAAAAATTAGTGAGCCGAAGGATTTTAACAAACTCATTTTCGAGACCGAAGACGATGAACTCACGAGTTTCATCCGTTCAAACACGGATCGTGGAACCCATATACACGCACAAATTGCTAAAGGCATTCAACGAAATTTTATCGTGCCCAGGGAAAGTTTTGGAACTGAGTTTCAAGGGCCGGTGGGATGGGTGCTGGATATTTTAAAAACTAAAACCGTTGATTATGAACTTGTTGCCGAAAGGCCGTTGAAATTCAAGTTTTTTAATTTTATGATTTCCGGAACTCCCGACTTAATCCTGTTCCCTAAAGGTGATAAACTTCCTCAGGTTTGGGATTTTAAAACCGGCCGAATGAGTCAGGATAGTCTCAAGCATTATTGGTTACAGCTTTCCACTTACGCCTACGCCCTGTATGAGCTTGGGAAAATACCCAAATCCGTTGATGTTGAGCTGGTGCTCTGTTTTGTCGATCGAAAAGAATTTCTTGTGGAAAAGGTCTCCCTCTCAAGTTGCGAAAGAGATCTCTACCCACTTTGGCATTCGCAAAATGGGCCATGGAAAGTCAATCTTGATCATTGCAGTCAATGTTCCTATGGTAGCATTTGCCCTCGTTAATCCGCAAACTTGCACCTCCCGCAGAGCATGTTAGAATTTTAAAAAAGGTCAATAGTTCTAACAAGCGAAGTACAAATGAGAAACATGTTTTTGGTTTTTGTCATGCTCATTATCAGCCCCATGGTGCTTGGTAATGAAAAATCATTCTATAATTTTTCATGGCTCGATAATGATAAAGAAATTTATGTTCTGCAAAACAGGAAATTTCGAAAAGACGGAAGCATCTATATTGGTGCCACCGGCGCCTATAATTTAAGCCAGGATTTTCTGGATGCTTATGGCGGTACGATCCGTGCCGGTTATTTTTTCTCGGAGGACTGGGGAATAGAGTTTTTGTACGGGAAAAATACAAATAAAGAAAATGATTCTGCCAAAGGCATCAAGGAGTTGGGAACTGTTCCATTTTATCGTCAGATAGATACTTTTACAGGTGCCATGATCATGTGGTCTCCCTTTTATTCAAAAATTAACACCTTCAATAAAATCTTCTATTTTGATTGGATGTTTGGTGTGGGTGCCGGGAATATAACCACCAAAGACAACAGGAATAAATTTTTCAATCTAGACGAACTGACTGGTGAAAATAATATGGGAGTCATTTGGAATACTGGTTTCAGATTTTATCTCAACGAAGATTGGAGTTTGCGACTGGATTTAACCGGACAAACCTATCGGGCAGATAAAACAAGGCGAACAGGTTTTGATGGTCCGATATATAAAACAACCAAAATCTACAATAGTTATGATCTGGGCCTGGGTCTAAACTACGCATTTTAAGAAAAGGAGAACAAGGATGTTCTCAAAAATAGTTGTCCTTTCATTATTCATTCTACCCTCTGCCTGGTCTTCCTATGAGATGACAGATCGCAACCATGGCCGGGGAACGATTGGTCTCACGGGTCATCGAAAAACGTTAATTGAGCTCATTAGCAGTGGTTACTATTATTCCAGTATCCCGTGGATGAAGGAATATATTGTCAAAAATGATCGTGCATTGGATGGTGATATTGAGGATGCCTTCGACGTCTTGCTGGACCATACAGGTGTCAGGATTTTTGAGTCTCTTCCCGTTGAAGTTCTAAAGCGTTCTCGCTCTGGAAGCATCCGCTACATACTTGCCAAACGTCTTTTTAAACAGGGGCAGTCTGAGGATGCTCTGAATGAATTGAGAGGAATTTCCCCAGATCATTCTTCCTATCCCTTTGTTACGCATCTCCGTGGAGCTATTTACTCGTCGTTAAAAAACCACAAGGAAGCACAAACCCAATTTCGAGATTGCATTAATGCTTCAGAAAGAAGAAAAGCGAGGGTTCAATCATTGGTGTTAAAGCACCAGCTGGAAATGAATCGGGATTATTGTCTCGCCGGTGTTGGTCGCGCTGAGTTTGCGTCTGGAGATCATAAGAAAGCGGAATCATCTTATCTGGACATTTCAAAAGATTCCTCGGTCTG
>CAXNNO010000066.1:0-8887 GCA_964203555.1 Bacteriovoracales bacterium | reverse complement strand
CTACATCTTCACTTGTAGAAAGACTCAGTTCCTCAGGATCAACCTCTGACAGGACGTTGCCTTTGGAATCGTAAAGCTTCACGATAAGATAAGTTGAATCCATTCCACTCGCAAAAATCACAGGATTCTTTAGTTCACCTTCTATTCTTGAAACGACGGAATCTTTGTTTTCAAAACTCGCAACATAACGCCCGTCCGAAGTATATTTATACTTCAGCGGTACCTGAGTAGAGCAACTAAGGAGAATCAAGAGGACCATTAATCTCATGGCCTTCTTATCGGAAAAATGTCGGGAGGGAATTAGACTAATCTGGCCTCTGGGCCATAAACCCATTTGTGTTGCTGGCCAATCACTCTGAAAGGAAGTCCAAATGTTTCGTTTAACTGGACAACTTGTTGAAATCTATTCATCGGGAACTGTTCTCCGGGCTCATAGCAAGGGGTCAGGCACCAGGGCGGAAGAACGATGCCCTTTGTCTTAATATGATGAAATACATCGTAAGTGGCCTCAAAATCTTTTTTATCAGCTATCACGGCCTTTATCTGGGCCTTCGTACCATATTCCTCAATAAACCTGATCAGAAGGTCGCGAGAAGTCTTAACCGTGGTCGAAGGAGTTTTAAAATCAAATGAGACGAAATCAACCAACTCAAAAACCTCTTTGACGATCCTCGTACCAGCAGCTTCTATGTTGATGAAATAATTTCTGGATTTAAGTTCTTTGATAAGTTCAATCAGCGAAGGAATATGAGACGGGTGAAGCGGATCCCCACCAGTAATTGAGATTCGTTTGATGATATCCTGAGAAAGAGTTTCAATCTTTTCCATCACCTCATCTAAAGACTTGGTATAAGAGGGATCAAAATCCCAGGTTTCCTTGGTATCACAATTGACACAACCGACGTGGCAGCCTTGAAAACGCACAAAGATCTGGGGAATTCCAATATGAATTCCTTCACCCTCTGTGGCCCGATAGATTGAATTAATTAAAAGAGTTGTCATTGGGGCCGGATCATAGCACGGTGAGCGCCCGAAGAAAACTTAGAGTTTCCAGTACTTAACACCTTAGTAAAAATTACATTTTTTTTCTACTTTTTGCTATTAAGTCTGGGATTTTCTTAGGTTATAGTCGTAGTGGACGTTTATTGAAAAAGCCGGGAATCGAAGAGATTGAGACAAAATGTCATGAAAATAGAAGAGACTTATCAGAAAATTTTAGAGGAATTAGGCAAAGGCCATCGGGGACTCGTGAGGTTATCGGAAGATGACCAGGAATTTCTCAATCAATGCCTGGATAAAGAGCATCAACTGCGAGAGGTCCTCTGCATCCTTGAGCACTCCTCAGCTCCACAATTAAAATTTGAAAAGAATTTGATCAAAATTCTTAACTCTCACCAGACTCATGACGTTTTAATTTTCGCACTCAATTGCGCCAGAAGACATATTGTTGAGGCAAGATTCCAACGTGGCAAGAGACTGGAATTTGATTTCCTGGAAGGCTTAAAAAAACTTCTTTATCATCAAAGTCCCGAAGTCGTTGAGTGGAATTTGAGACTAATTGAAGGTTGTGGAAATCAGGGTATATATTTTTTAAGAGAATTTGATAAAATTAAACCTCCGCCCTGGAAATGGTTTAATGCTCACCAGAGAGCGGTGAGAGAAATTATCACCTTGCTTGAGAGAAGATGGAGTCCATTTGAAAAATCGTGACCAAGATCCTAACCGCTCGCTCGAGGTTATAAAACACCTTGAGAACATGGCCGCCCAGCCTCTCTTTGATCTTACAAAAAGAGAAGACATCCAGGTCAAAATCAGAGTCAACGAAACTGTCGGTCCCGCCATGTTCAAGGCCGACCCCTTCATCCCTGGAGGATATATCGCTAATTCACTAACCATCAGGGCCATGCGTGCTGATATTTTTATTTTGGGTGACTCAACTGATGATCTCTCCGCTCCCTATGAATGTGCCTGCGGAAAAGAAATAGATGTGCAATTCTGGAAGTTGTGTCCATATTGTGCAAGAGAGATTAAATTATAAAGCATGATCATCACTCAACAATTTCATTCAATTCACGACATCGATCCTGAATTTATTCCGAATATTGAAGTCCTTCTCCAGGAAGAGGTTCCTTCCTTTGATGTTTTAGTCCAAAAGCATGATGAAGCACCGAAAACACACGTTTTTACTTACTTTCTTTTTTTTGGCCCCACTCAGAACGCTCCCATCGGCTTTGCCCAATTATGCCTGAAGAAGCTTCCCTCCTGGGAATTAATCCCCTGGTACAAAAAACTCACCTTCTGGAACAAAGATCACCTTCACTGGAAACAAATTAGCTGGGCGATTGGTGAGGGAAGCTCGGGCCTGTGTGTTTTTGATCCGAAATATGCTCGCTCCGGAAAAGAGAAAATGCTTGAACTCATTAAAGAATATGAGCTGAGATCAGACATCGTGTCCGAGGAGCTATATTGCCTCAAAGGTCTTCATGATTTTGGTAATAGTTGGAATGCTGAAAATAAATCGGTTAAAGAGACCTATGTTCTGGAGCCCTTAAACAAGGCGTTCAAAAACTACGAAGATTATCTCAAAAGTCTTGAAGTGGAAGTGAGAGATTTTATTACTCACAGCTGGCGTAATCTTCACCTCAAAGGACAGATCCAGTTAGGAGATTATGCTTCTCCAAGTGAGACTCCCACGACTCTCCCGGTCTCCCCTTCAGTCCTTGAAAAATGGTCTCAATGGGGTGCTCAGGTTCTTACTTTTGAAAAAGATGTGAAAATTCTGGGTTGCCTGATCGTACTGAAGGGTAAAAATGGCAACGTCTATTTTGAACCCTTGCCTTTTGAACCGGAAGGAGAGGCGATCGTGAGTGATGATCTATACACTCAGTATGCCTTACTCAAATTTTTAGACATGCCCGGCGCCCGAAAGTGTCACCTCATGAAATTTGGCACAAAGCTCATCTTTGAGTAAAAAGAATATCTTAAATTTTTTCTCTCCCAAGGATTTCAAATGAAAACAATCCTCAGGCAATTTCACTCCCGTTTAAAAGAAATAAATAAGGCGATATGACTGAAAATGACTGGATTCAAAAAGTCGTCGAGGCCTTTTATGATAAGGCGAAAATCGACGTCCTTATTGGTTACCATTTCCGAAACATAAAAGATTTCCATCAACACATTCCGAGGATTGTCACCTTTTGGGAATTCCAACTTCTGGGGAATGCCTCCCGCGAAACTGGTGAACCATTTGATCTCATGAGAGCTCATATTCCCCTGGGGATCAAGCGCGGTGAACTTGGAAGATGGCTTGTCTTGTTTCGACAAACTCTTGAGCAGGAACTCCAAAACTCTCCCGAAATGTTGCAACTCAAATTAGACTGGGATAAAAAGCTCGAGGTATTTGAGGGAATTTTTCTACGGTTTTTTCGCTTCTAATTTTTCAGTTACAAATTTTTCGAGACTGGGCTCACCAGTCACATCATCAAAAAACCAATTTTTCGAGTAGAATCCTCGGTATTTTCTGGCGGCATAAATGGCGTTTCCTTCATCTTTAAATTCCACCGCAATCATTTCAAGATTTTTTACCATCACATGGTGGGCGGCAACACATCCTTCAGTATATTCAGCGCAACCGGAGCCAGCTGAGATACTGCTCGGCAAAAGAAACGAAACTGATGGATCCGCCGCAACGGCCTTGTAATAAAGCTCCTCCTTGCTGTACCTGACTTTTTTCGTACAGGATGCAGTAACTGTGGACAAGACCAGAACAATAAGAGGAAATAAAGAGTTCTTCATACTCAAAGTTTAAACGAAACTCGCCCAAGGACAAGTATGTTTCAGCTTCCACAGAGCATTCCTTTAAAATTCACGAACTCCAACGGAAAATGGGTCAGTATTTTATCCCCCAATGACGGCTCCCTCCTGACAACAATTCAGGAGGCAACGGAGGATGACATTGATTTCCTCCTCTCGGAAACTCAACAAATCCAACAGTCGCTGGCCCAATTAAGACCTTTTCAAAGGGCCGATATTCTAAAATCCGTTGTAAACGACATTCGGAATCAACATGAATTCCTCTCCTGGGTGATTGCCAGGGAGGGAGGAAAGCCCATTAAAGATGCCAGGATTGAGGTCACCAGGGCGGCCGCAACTTTAGAATTATGTGCCGAGGAAACTCTCCGTCTTGTGGGTGAAGTTATTCCCATGGAAAGAACTTCCGCCGGAAAGGATCATCTTGCCTTTACAATGAGGGACCCCATTGGTGCCGTGCTTGCCATATCTGCCTTTAACCATCCCCTCAATCTCATCGCCCACCAGGTGGGATGTGCCATTGCCAGCGGATGCTCGGTTGTCTTAAAACCCGCCCCCTCTACGCCTCTGTCGGCCCATTTTCTTCAAGAGGCATTTAAAAAGGCCGGACTGCCGGAAGGGGCCATAAGAGTCGTCCATGCAGAGATTCCCACGATCCAAAAACTTGCATCATCTTCGGAATTTGATTTTGTGAGTTTTATAGGCTCTGACAAAGTGGGATGGGAGCTACAAAAAAGACTTGCTCCCGGTACTCGTCTTTTTCTTGAGCACGGGGGCCAGGCCCAGGCCATCGTAAGAGAGGACGCAGATCTTGAGGCCGCCGTTCATGCACTCACGAAGGGGGCTTTCTATCACGCGGGCCAGGTTTGCATTTCCACTCAGGTGATTTTTATTCATGAAAAAATCTTCTCACCATTTCTTTCTCTTTTTAAAAAGGCCACTGAAAAGCTCATTCTTGGTTCCGCGACAGAGGAATCGACCGATGTTGGACCACTGATTCGTCCGAGCGAGGTTTTAAGAATCCAAAGTTGGATTAACGATGCCTTAAAGGCGGGGGCAGAGTTAGTGACGGGAAATATCGTTTCAGGACATTCAGCTCAATTTCTTTCGCCCACCATTCTTGCCAACGTTCCGTCTAACTGCTCAATCATGACAGAGGAAGCATTTGGGCCGGTTGTTTGTGTTAATACCTATCAGGATGAAGAAGAGCTTCTCAGTGACATCAATCAAAGGGACTACATTTTTGAGGCTTCGCTCTTCACTCAAGACATCACCAAGGCCCTCTCCATCGCTCAAAAAATGTCCGCCATGACTTTGGTCATTAATAACCACACGGCCTTCAGGGTGGATCAGATGCCATTTGGAGGACACAAGAAATCAGGACTGGGAATGGGTGGAGTTAAGTATGCGATTGAAAGTATGACAAGAATAAAACAGATTATTATGAAAATATAAAATGAAAGGGGTCTTTTTCATGACCCCTTTCATTTTTATTGTCTGGTGCTTTCTTTAAGGGCCATTTCTAAAGTTGGAAATCTAAATCGAAACTTATTTTCCTTAAATTTGACGGGAAGAACTTTTTGTCCTTCGAGAAGAATTTGCGACATCTCACCAAAAACAAGCTTTAAGGCCGGTGCGGGAGCAGGTGCAAATGCCGGGCGCCCCAGAGTTTTTCCTAGCTGACGAGCAAACTCTTTACTTGTAGCAGGATAAGGAGCAGTCCCGTTAAAAATGCCTTCAAGCGAATTATTTTTCGCGGCCTCGACGTACATGCCGGCAAGATCATCCACATGAATCCAGCTCATATACTGTTTCCCGGAACCAACTGGCCCGCCCGCACCGAGCTTGAAGATTGGGAGCATTTTTTTAAGCGCACCACCATCCTGACCCAGGACCACACCAGTTCGTATGATAACGACGCGAAGACCGAGTTTCCTTGCCTTATTCGCCTCAGCTTCCCAGTCTTTGCAAACTTGAGCAAGAAAATCACTAGCGAGGGAAGATTGTTCAGTAACGTCCTCATCACCACGATTCCCATAAATACCAACCCCCGATGCTGAAACAAAAACGGCAGGCTTCTTTTCCAGTCCTTCGATCACTTCAACGATCTTGGAAGTTGTTATAATTCTTGAATCATAAATTTTCTTCTTCTGAGATTCGCTCCAACGTTTTTCAGCGATCCCCTCCCCCATCAGATGGATAACCCCATCCACACCCGCAAAAGCTTCCGCAGGAGGGGCCGAACTCGTATCATTCCATAAAAAATATTTGCACTTACTTCCAAGACAGAGAGCGCCCTTGGCGATGTTTCTGGTTAAAACGACGACTTCATCACCTTTATCAAGAAGTTGCTTCACAACTCTTTTACCGACGAATCCGGTTGCACCTGTTACTAAAACTTTCATGAAATACACCCTTTGAGTTTGAAGTCTAAGTTTATTCTAACTAATTTGGTCGAAACGGGTAAGAGAGAATATCTAGAAATAAGCACCTCATTATATACAAATACTGAACAGCTTCAAGGAGTGGGTGGGAACAGAGGCCAGATTGAGTTAGATTAAATAAAAAAAAAGGTAAACCCCATGTCTGATGAAGAAACAAAAAAATTTAATATTCAGTTGGCGGCTCAAATGTCCGGCCTCTCTGCTCACACCATCAGGGCCTGGGAAAAAAGATATCAGGCATTAACTCCAGCGCGTAATACAAACGGGCGAAGATTATACAACCCAATCGAAATTGACCGGTTGATTATGCTCTCTCAATTGACTCAACTGGGAACAAGCATTAGTCAAATCGCCAGACTTCCGGATTCTGAACTCAAAGAGATCTATGAAAAGCTTATCAAGACATCTGACACGAGGGCCGACACATCAGTCATAAAGCAGGATTTAGATATTGTCGAAACGAGGAAGAAACTTTTGAATGCGGTGGGAAACTATCAAGTTGATCTCATCTCCCAACTTCTTTCTGACGCCAAAACCTCCCTGGCCCCCAGAACATTTGCGTTAGATATTCTTGAACCTCTCATCTCGGAGGTCAAGGTCAGCCGAGACAAGGGACTTTATCAAGATGCTCAGGCGCAGGCACTATTTGCCATTGCTAAATTTCACGCGGGAAATATCATCTACTCACATTTTGAAAAGGGACTGAAATCCTCCTTTAAGATCGTTCTGACCAGTGCCGAAAAAGAGCACCATACCTTCCCGCTTCTTTTGAGTGCGTTACTCTGTTGTCACCATAAGAAGCACTTTTACTATTTAAATTCAAATCTTCCTGCTCCGAGCATTATTGATGCGGTCAAAGCGACCGAGGCAAATTTGCTTATCTTAAGCATTCCCACTCAGACCCATACTGATGAAGAGATTGTGAAACTTCTGGACGAAGTGATTAATTCCTTAAACTCAAATGTAAAAATCTGGTTATTGGGAGATTTTGATCATCAGGCATTAAACGTTGGGCGATGGAAAAATACCAAGAAAATAAAAAATCATAAAGAATTGGATGAATTTCTTGGAATGAGTGCATGATAAGTAGTGACGTTATCATCATTGGGGCCGGTCTGTGCGGTCTGGTCCTTGGAAAAAAACTGAAACGAGATTGCCTCATTCTGGAAAAATCCCGGGGAGTCGGTGGAAGAGTTGCCAATCGGAGAATTGAGAATCAGGGCATTGATCACGGGGCCCCTTATCTTATGAACGACTCTAGTGTCATGAACCTCCTGAAGGAATATTACTCATCTGAGGAAATATTCAGAAAAGAGAAAGGTCTTTACATCGAGGGAGCCATGACAAGACTCCCCAAAGATATGAGTGGAGGCCTTAATATAAAAAAATCAACCAGAGTAGAAACCATTGTTCGCGAGACACAAGGTTGGAGTATTGGAACCGATACGGGAGAGGAGTTCAGAGCGAGGGACATTGTCATCACGGCCCCGATGCCTCAGGCACTTGAGCTCCTGCAAAAAAATAATATTAGTTTTCAGAAAGATTTAAATTCAATTTCCTATACCAAAGGAGTCATGGCCATTTTCATCACAAAAGAGGCAAAACTTCCGGATCACATTTGTCCTCCCTCAGTTCACTCTCTTTTATCCATGAAAGACAGAGGCCTTCACCCGAGGGGATTCATCATCCGTGCCACAGCACAAATCTCAGAGGAGCTCTTTGATTCAGCTGATGAAGACATCCTTAATAAGTTGAGTGGGGATTTTTTAAAAGGATTCTCCGTTATACCCGACATCGAATATCGGGAATTAAAAAAATGGAAATACGTCACCCCCATGGTCACCATTCCTGAGGCCTACAGGGAAGTGGCGCCCCATCTTTATTTAAGTGGCGATGCCTTTCTTTATCCGGATGTGCGGGGTGCTATTGCCAGTGCAGAAGCGCTGGCATCAAAACTTAATCTGGCTATTTGATCTAAATACGGGATAATCATCTCATGGCCAAACGAACAGGTCTTGTCATGACAGGTGGAGGGGCCAGAGCGGCCTTCCAAGTGGGTTGTGTCAGGGCCCTCTATGAAATCCTCGGAAAAAAAAATCATCTTTTTGATGTTATCTCCGGTAATTCCGCAGGCGGAATCAATTCAACTTATCTCGCCGCTAATTGTGAAAACTGGGATGTAGCTTCTCACAACTTATATGAACTCTGGATGAAGGTGAGGCCACAGGACGTTTATGATCTTCGAAAAAGAACAATTTCAGACATAGGTCTTAGATGGATTTCCGGAACAGTGTTGGGTGGCCTCAGTCCAAAAGGTGCGACAATAAATCACCTCCTGGACACTTCCCCACTAAGAGCACTCGCCGAAAGAGAAATTGATTTTTCAAATATCACGACAAACATTGAGAAAAAAAATCTTTACGGAGTTTCTCTTTCAACAACGAACTACAATACCGGAACCAATATCGTTTTCTATGAAGGCTCAGAGGAAATTAAAGATTGGGCGCGTTCTGATAGATTCTCCAGCAGAACCCAGCTGAAGGTCGAGCATCTTATGGCCTCATCAGCGATCCCCTTCTTCTTCCCGCCGGTTAAAGTCGAAGAAAGTTTTTATGGCGATGGTTGCATTCGAC
>CAXNNO010000065.1:0-8887 GCA_964203555.1 Bacteriovoracales bacterium | reverse complement strand
CTCAGTATTAAAAAATAATCGTCCTCTGTGAGGTCTTGCTGGTAGAGGGTGTAATACTTCTGAAAAATCTCATAGTTTTTCAACTGAGAAATGTACATCAGGGTCTTACCTTTTTCGGCCCCGTTTGAAAGGAAGTGATCAATCAACCTTTCATTTTTTTTTCTTACCACGAAATACATTAAAGTCTGTCCCACAAGCTGTGGACGAGAATTAATTTTTGAGATGAGTTCTTTTTTGCTGATAATTTCTTCGGTGGTGGCAGTGTTGATAAATGAAATCGTTTCCATACCGGTTCTAAGATTCGAAATTGTCCATCCAAGAGTCACAAGAAATACGGCGGTGAGGGGAAGTGAGATTTTCCAATGGAGTAAGTGACCAAGCCATGTTCTAAGCCGTCTGGGAGTAGAGATAAAATGATTAAATGGAAGTCCTTGGGTTATTTTGTAGTCTAAAAAAGATATTCTCAAAGAATTATCCGGATGAGTGGAAAAGGTTTGAAAAATCCATTTTGCAAGTGGGCCTTTCTTTTTATTTCGTCTGGTTTTGAGCTTCAGGTATTCGGGTAATTCGTCGACAGTGCTTAATTTTTCAATCGCCGATTTAAAGGCGCTAAGATTTGCCCCAAGGACCATGACAGCATAGCCATCGGCCTCAAATTCATGAGAACGAATCGTATCAAAGAGTAGTGAATAGTTAAAAATGAACCAAACCATTGAGAGGAATACGACCAAAAGAGTGGTCGAAGTTGTGTGCAGATAGGAATCATCACCCCAGTAAAAAATCGACAACCCCAGCACCAGAAACAAAATGATACCAGTTCCGACGATCACCGAGATGAAGTTTTTCATAAAATCAATCAGTCTTTTATGAATATGACGATTGGCCACATGTCCCAGTTCGTGGGCCATGACCGCATCAAATTCTTCAAGCGACAGGGTGGTTCTGAGGGATCTTCCAATGAACAATGTCTGATTGGAAAACGACAGGAGTTTAAGGCCAACGACGAAGGCGTTTTTAATATCCGTCTCGATCCAGCGAATGCGAATGTGGGGTTGGTTAATCTGATGGAGTCTTTTATGGATCAAATCAAGATACTCCGGCTCGATTATTTCCCTGTTTGGAATAAGCCTGAGCATAATGATAACGGTGCAGGAGATTGTCAGAACGGATACGAAAATAATATTAAATAAAAGCCCTAAGAACCAGAAGCGACCCCACTCCTGATAAACGCTATCCTGAAACGCCCAATTAATGACCGAATAAACCACAATGGGCAACATGATGACGGCAAAATTAACACGCAGTTCTTTGATGAGATGATTTTTAAAGGAATCAAAGAGGTCCAGATGAGTTTGTTTTTCAATGTGGCGAATAAAAAATTGATAGAGATAGAAACCACTAAAAACAAGACACAAATAAATAGTACCAAGCCCCGGGATTCCAAGAACCATGGCTTTTTCTGAAAGCAAGTGGGCGACGATCACCGCAAGAAATCCTTCAAAAATAAAGACATAGAAGTGATGCCCAAGAATCATTTCACGATGAGAAGAGTTTTTTGCCTCAATTAGTGAAGTCAGGAATGCAGCTCGTTCTTTTCGGAACTTCCTGATGTTGTACCCAATCGCTAATACCAAAAAAAGGACGTAGAGCATTCGCTTGACTCTCCATTAAACTTATCGGAATTTGAGATGGTAAATATTAAGAATTATCGATAGGAGAGCATCTATGTCCAATACTTCCCTGACCTTAAAAGAGTTTCACGACAGACACTTGAAACTAGGTTCAAACGACGTCATTCTGGATGTCCGAAATCCAGATGAATTCAAGGAAGTCCATATCAAAGGCGCCCTCAATTTCCCCCTGCCTCAAGTTCTCAATCACCTTGAAGAGCTAAAAAAATACGACCACGTTTATATTCATTGTAAGCGTGGAGGCCGCGCCCAAAACGCCTTCCAAGTGCTGTCCGGAGCAGGGCTCAATAATCTTATCTGTATTGCGGATGCGGGAATGGATATGTGGGTGAATGAAGGCTATCCAATCGAGAGAAACTAATTAGAAACAAGAGTGCTCATGATTCACAACCTGGATTAAATCAAGAACATTTCCAAGACCAACTTTTCCCATATTGGCCTTAACTCGTACCGGATATTTCAAAGTGGTCAATCCGGTACAGTTAAATCCAATCAGTCTTTCTTTGATTAAACTTTTAGAATGATTTAAGAGGATTGCATTCAACCTCTGGGTCGGCATTTCGTCTTGAAATTTTTGCAAACAAGATTTGCGGCAGCTAAGTTCTGAAGAAAAGCTGACTTTCCCATAAGTCTCCAGTTCATACTTTTCAAGAGTTACAGGTGAGTGAGGATTTAATCCAGTTGTCGGTGAGTAAACCACGACGCTGCAATCGCAATCAACAGCATAAACTTTAAAACCCAAGAAGGTTATGAATAAACCGAAGAAGAGCCTAGCGTACGAGGATTGAATCAACATATGAGATAGAATCGGAGCGAGTCAGAAAAACCTTTAATTCTACTTCAGGTCATACCAATTATTGCCGATGCTTATTTCGACTTTAAGAGGAATACTCAAAGAAACCGCCCCTTCCATTTGCTCCAAAACCAACATTTTCATTTCTTCTAGTTCTTCGGGAATGACATCAAAAATAAGTTCATCGTGAACCTGGAGGATCATTTTAGATTTAAGGTTACGCTCTTTTAAAAGGCGCTGAATATTAATCATCGCGAGTTTTATAATATCGGCCGCCGTCCCCTGGATGGGACTATTAATCGCCACTCTGTCGGCCATGGCCTTAATTTGCCGGTTCGTCGATTTGATATCGGGCAGGAGCCTTTTTCTTCCAAAAAGCGTTTCAGCGTAACCGGAATTCTCTGCCTTTTCCTTCAAGTGATCGAGATAACTTTTTACTGACTGAAATTTATGAAAGTAACTTGTGATATATTTTTTCGCTTCTCCCTGGGAAATATGCAACGCCTGGGAGAGCCCAAAACTGGTCTGGCCGTACATCAGTCCGAAGTTAATCGCCTTGGCGCCACTTCGCATGTCCTTTGTAACCTGGTCAAGCGGTACATCAAAAACTTCGGAAGCTGTTTGTTTGTGAATATCCCGATCATGCTTGAAGGCCTCGAGCATATTTTTATCCTGGGAAAAATGAGCGAGAAGCCTGAGCTCAACCTGGGAGTAGTCAGCTGAAAGCAGCACTCTTCCCGCTGAAGGTATGAATCCCCTTCTTAATTTTCTTCCATTCTCACTTCTAACCGGAATATTTTGCAAATTCGGATTGTCTGAGGAAAGCCTGCCAGTAGCTGCATTAGATGGCTGGAAGTGAGTGTGTATTTTTTTGGTTATTGGATTAACCATTAATGGAAGGGCCTTAACATAAGTTGAGAGAAGCTTCTCAATTTCCCTATGTCTCAGAAGAAATTCGGGAATCGGACTTAGCTTCAACGAGACCAGTTCAGTCAGCACTTCGGCGTCGGTTGAATAACCTGTTTTGGTTTTTCTTATAACTGGAAGCTGGAGTTTTTCAAAAAGAAGCTCTCCGACCTGCTTTGGGGATCTGAGATTAACCTTGTCTCCGGATATCTTCATCACTTCTTTTTCTATTTCATCAATCTGAGAGCTGAATTCCTTTTCCAGTTCTTTGTAAAAATCCACGTCGAGGTGCACGCCCTCAAGCTCCATCGCGGCCAGCACTTTCATGAGGGGAATATCCAACTCATCATAGGCGCGCTCTGCCTGCATCTGTTTCATTTTATCTCTCAGAGGAGGATAAAGTTTTAAGATCGCCTCAGCCTTTTCCCCCTGATATTTCAAATCATCCGTATTTTCGTTCCCAAAAAGGTCTGTCTGGCCTTTGGGTGGAAGAGGAAGTTTGTAACCCAGAAATTCTTCCGTGATCGTCGAGAGATCATGACGGTATTCAGGATTCAAAATAAAATGGGCCTGGGAGAGATCGAAATAGTTAAAATCGGGATTCACTCCAGAGACCAGTGCCAATTGGAGAATGGGTTTAGACTGATGGCAAATGAGGAGCGTACGGGCCTCATGAAGAATATGCAGGAGCGATTTGGCATCTTCGGAGTTCAAGCTCATGTAACCAACGGCCTTCGACGTTGCAATCGCCACTCCTCGCCAGCATTGGTGCTGATTTAACTCATCATCACTAACGTGACAGATGCCAATGCTTTCTTCCCCCGCAATTTGATCTTTCACCTCTGCCAGCGTCCACTTTCCAACTTCTTTGGAAGGCATTCTTTCAGGAATCATTTGCACCGGTTGATCAGTGTCGACTTTAAACTCAGAGAGCTTTGAGGACCAGCTCCTGAATCCAAGTTTATTCAGAAAGCTCTCGACCTCTGAGGTAAGCTTTAAACGATAGGCCGTTTCATCATAGGTAAATTTGAGTTTGAGGTCGCAGACAATCTTAACCAACTGCTTTGATAAAAGGGCCATCTCTTTATGAGTGGCAATAGCGGTCTGGGAGCGCTTATTTTTTATGGAATCGACATTTTCTAAAATATTTTCGAGGGTACCGAATTCCTCGATCAAATTTTGCGCCCCCTTGGGCCCGATTCCATCGACTCCCGGAATGTTATCCGATGAATCACCAATTAAGGCCAGGTAATCCATGATCTGTTCCGGGTAGACGCCCATCTTATCTTTCACGTCCTCGCGACTATAAATTTTTTCCTTCATGGTATCGAGCATTCTAATCGGCCCGTCAACAAACTGCATGAGATCTTTATCACCTGAGGCAATCAGGATTTCATCAAATTGGTTTTTCCATTGGGTCGCAACCGAACCAATAATGTCATCGGCCTCATAACCCGGGGCCTTAATTTCAGGTAGACCCAGAACAGTGACAAGTTCATCGACCAGCGCGAATTGGGGTATCAAGAGATCCGGCGGCTCACTTCTGTGGGCCTTGTACTCAGGGTAAATGTCTTTTCTGAAGGACCCTTCTTTGGTATCGCGGGCCACAAGAATATGTGTGGGTTGATACTTTAAAATCATATTGTGAAGCATGGATAAAACACCATAAACAGCATTTACCGGAGTCCCATCGGGAGCATGAAGCGGTCGAATGGCGAAGAAGGCGCGAAAAATAAAATTCGAGATATCAATAATGATTAATTTTTTCATGAGAACCTATTGAAGTGGGACTGGAGGTGTATCAAACCATGGGCCCTTAGTCTTGCGCAAATCTAATCTGGTTCCGTCATTTGCGATAACCGTCGTGTCGGCCATAATATCTCCCAATCGGTGAGCAGTATCACCTCTGAAAAGAAAATAAACTTCCATCGCCGACAAAGGGAGTGCGAAGACTGCGGCAAAGACCCAGCCCCAGAAAGGAAAAACCAGAAAAAACAGGGGCACCGTGAAGGGTAGATTTCTGATAAACGACTGCCAGGCAGTGCAAGGGGAACCATCAACTAAAGAGATCACTCCAAAGCCCATGAAGCGCTTTCCAATGGACTGACCTTCATAGAGCGAATCTGCAACACAGAGATAAATGATTCCGAGGATGAGTCCCATAGGGTAATAGAAGATAGCACCTAGTAAAACCAGGCCAATATCTATACTTTTAGCAATTAGTCGAAACTTTCTGGCCCGAAATAATGGTCCAGTTAATAGTGACTTTCTATTCATCCCACCTATTGTAGCCAAAAAAACACGGCTTGAACGCAATTTCATTTATTCCCGACAGGGATAATCAGGTGTATAATGGGAAGAGCTTGTCCAAAGATTATCAATACGTTAAAGTAAAACATTGCTTTTATAGGCAATGCATAAGGAGAAAATATGGGGAATTTAATCAGCGTAACTTCAGCAAATTTTGAGTTGGAAGTTATTAAATCTGAAAAACCAGTACTCGTCGATTTCTGGGCCGAATGGTGTGGTCCTTGCAAGGCACTCTCACCAATCCTGGATGAAATAGCCTCAGAAATGGATGGTAAGGCCAACATCGTGAAGGTCAACGTCGATCAGGCACAAGATCTTGCTCAGAAGTTCGGCATCCGCGGTATTCCAACATTGATTTTCTTCAAAAACGGTGAAGTAAAATCAACTCTCGTTGGTAATCAGCCGAAAGCCGAAATTGTTAAAAATATTACTTCGTTAATTGGTTAATTATGGGAAGGCGGATTAAATCCGCCTTTTTTATTTCCTTATGACTTTCATTCGATCATCACTACTTGAAGCACAATCCACCCTCAATAAATTTATTGAAGATGAAAATAACTTAATGCAAATTGAAAGGGCGGTTGCTCTTTTTGTTGGTTCATTTCGTAACAAGGGCAGGGTTTTCAGTTGCGGTAATGGCGGTTCGATGTGTGATTCTCTTCATTTTGCTGAAGAGCTCACCGGAAGATACCGAAAGGATCGGGCCCCTTTACCGGCAACAGGAATTTCAGAAGCAGGCCATATTACTTGTGTCGCCAATGATTTTGGTTTCGACTACATTTTTTCCCGCTTCGTTGAGGCCTGGGGTCAGGAAGGTGACACTCTTCTGGCGATTTCAACCTCGGGAAATTCTGCCAATGTCATAAAAGCAGTGGAAGTTGCCAAGAGCAAGGGGATGAAAGTTGTTGCCCTTCTTGGAAAAGACGGCGGTAAATTAAAATCAATGGCAGATGTTTCTTTGGTTGTTCCTTGTCCCATCACTGATCGTATTCAAGAAGTTCACATCAAGTGTATTCATATCTTTATTGAGGGTATTGAGAGGGATCTCTTTCCTGAAAATTATCTTTGACCTGATTGTAAAATTTATCCACCACGCAATTCGATCGTTAGCTCTATAGAATTTACATTCTCGCCTCCGCAGCTGGCCATATAAGCCACGTCTTTGTAGAACGCTGACAAACTTAATCAAGGATTTTTATGCCCATTAGATCATGCATTATCCTGCTTGTTTGCCTGATATTTGTTCTGAACCTGGCGCAAGCGGAAAGCATTCACACAACCGTGTTTAATGTTTTTGAATCCCAAAAAACGGAACGGATCCTAATTCTCTCTGGGGCAGATGGAAGAATTTATAAGACTTTTAAAAATGAAGAAAATTTAAGAAGAATGAAATCCTACATCGGGAAAGTCGTTCGACTTGAATTTTCAACCAACGGTAAGGAAGCCGTTTTAACTAATATTCAGCTGGCGGACCCAAACGAAATTGATATCAAGACCATGGATCTGAATCACTTTCGATTTAATGAATTAAGGCAATTTGCTCCCACTGATTTGCAAAGTCTGGAAGACGCCAACAATATTTTTAAAACCATGTTAAATGACGGGGACAAGCGCTTTTCTGAATGTTTCAAGAGGGCGCATATGTGGGCCTATGATATGTGGTCAAAATTAGGAATTCGGTCTGAAAAAATCTTCATCTTTTATACCAAGCGATATGCCATTCTGGAAGAATTTGAATGGTGGTTTCATGTGGCCCCTATGGTTAGCGTCGCTGGCGAGGATTATGTTTTGGACGGCACCTTTATGTCCAAACCTGTTCCTCTTAAAGAGTGGAAGGACTATTTCATAAAATCGTCCAATATCACATGTCCGATGATTGATAGGTATCAAGAATTTGAGGAGCATCAGTGGAGTCGGTTGTGTTATCTGATGAAAGTCCCGATGTACTTTCTGAGTCCCCTTAATATTCAAAATCGTGACAAGAGGGGCATTGACCGGAATCACTGGATTTTGGAAGAACTGCAGGATGCCAGAAGATCTTTTAAAAAATGGGATGAGATCTATGAGGGTCTGGATACCGGAAATCGAGTAAGAAAATTTTGAGGTAAATCACATGAAAAAACTAATTGTTCTCATTATTGCCATGTCATCTTTATCACTTTACGCCCATAAAATTGAGGGCACACTTGTGCTTAAGGGCACAATCAAAACTAAAATTAACGTCAACGGAGTCCCAACAACCTGCCGGGTAGAAGTGGCAAAGGTTAAAAATTATTTGAAAGAGGATTCATTTGGTAATCCCGCTTATCGTGTTCTTCTCAATGTGAGTCTTGATGGTGGAGGATTCGGTGAAGATGCCAGAGTGAGATTCAGTCAAAAGTCCTGGTTTTATAACATTTTCAAGTCTGGAGAAGAATCAATCGTTAAGGATCTTGAGTACGCCTCGGCCGAGGGGGGCGAGATCATGATTGATAATGATGGTCGGATTAAATCAGTCAAATTTAGTTTCCAGAATCAACCGATAAACTGCACTTTTTAAATTCATCCGCTCTGGATGGGGGCAAGGTCAGCGCCCCCATCAGCATGACCGGTTCTTTTCCCGCTAAATTTTCTTCCGTCAATCTCAATTAAGCTTATAATGAATTTCACATCTTTATTTTTCCACGGAAGGGGAAACTGTTATGGAAATGATCCAATTTGCTTTTAGATTTATCGTTGAGGGTGGGGTATTCATGTATGTGATCCTCGCTGTTTGGGCCTTTGCATTTGCGGTAGCTCTGGAGCGATTTAAAAAACTCACATACACCTTTGATGTTGATGGCCCGTCATTTATGAACGAGCTTCAGCGCTATATTCTTTCAAATGACATTCAGGGGGCGATCAGAGTTTGTTCCGGTTCATCAGCAGCTCTTCCGAAAGTGTTAAAAAGCGGACTCAAGCGCGCGAATCAATCACCGGAACAGGTTCAAAATGCAATCGATGCAACCGCTCTCGAGGTTATCCCTAAAATTGAACAAAGAATTCCTTATCTTCAATTAGCAGCGAACCTTTCGACGTTGTTTGGACTTCTCGGAACAATCCAGGGATTGATTCAATCTTTCTCGGCCGTTTCTGCCGCTGATCCGACACAGAAAGCTGAAGTTCTGGCCAAAGGTATCGCAGTTGCGATGAACACAACAGCACTTGG
>CAXNNO010000064.1:0-8933 GCA_964203555.1 Bacteriovoracales bacterium | reverse complement strand
CTGATCACTCCGTCCACCAGGAGACTCTTCAAAAGTTCATTCCCAATATGTGTAGAGACAAGTTCTCCCAGAAAAGTGAAACCACTTTCAATAAGATCTTGGAGCGGAGAGGCCCATGAGAACAAGGTCTGAAAAATGAAGATAAGAAGCGAAAATAAAATCACGATTCCCCAAATGGGATGAAGAACGAAGTAATCAATCCGGTCTGAAAAATTATCCGGCCTTAATTTTGTGAGAGTCACTTCATCCAAAATCCGGTCAATTTGAGAAAATATTCCATTCACGTAAGCTGGAGATCGAAAAACCTTTTGGGAGTTTTCCGGCACACTCAGAGTGAGTTTTTTATGACGACTTAATTCATTCTTTAAGACTGCAACAAGCTCTTTAACTCCCTCTCCTGTAGAGGCACTTGTAGGAATCACAAGGGCATTTAGTTTTTCGGCAAAAAGCTTAAGATCGATGGTAAAATTTCTTTTTTTGGCCTCATCCATCAAGTTCAGAGCGATAACCAGCGGATAACCTAATTCTTTCAACTGCAGCGCCAGATAAAGGGATTTATCAAGATTGGTCGCATCCAGGACCAGAACAAAGAGGTCTGCAGAGGCGTCTTTTTCTTTTTTTAGAAGAAAATCTTTAGTGACCTTTTCATCAAGTGTTGTGGCATCCAGAGAATAAATCCCGGGAAGGTCCACCACTTCGATGATTCGCTCACCATGTTCAGAAACCCAACCAGTTTTCTTTTCAACAGTGACTCCGGGAAAATTGGCGACTCGCTGGAAACTTCCGGTCATTTTATTAAAAAGGGCGGTTTTACCCACGTTGGGCATACCAACCAGGGCAATACGTGGAATCATTTCATAACCTCAACTAGCACCAGTCCAGCTTCGTCAGATGTTAAAGCAACTGATCTTCCGCGCACTTCAACTAACAAGGGCCCTTTAAAAAGAGGGGCTTTTCTCGTGACTCTTATCTCCTCTCCATCCATAAATCCCAAATGCATAAGACGGGATTCAATATCTGAAAATTCCCTCACATCGTGAATAGTAAACGATCGCACGATGAGCTTGGTATTGAGCGGTGCCTGATTAATAGTCATAGTTTGATATACCAAACTCCTGACTCCATGGCCATTAAATCTTAACAAATGGTGAGCGTAAGTTTCTGGCCAAGAGATCCATGATCCGATAAAAATTGACCATCCCGGAGGATTCATGAAGTCAGTTATTTTTGCACTAATCTCTCTCGTTGTTTCATGTTCACAGATTCCGAATCATAAAAGCGACAAGGTCGTTAAACTAACGATTCTTCATACAAACGATCACCATGGCCGTTTCTGGTCAAATAAAGATGGCGAATATGGACTTGCCGCCAGAGCAACGCTCATTCAACAAATACGAGATCAGATAAAAAAAGACGGCGGTGAAGTTCTTCTGCTCGATGCTGGAGATGTGAATACAGGAATTCCTCAGTCAGATCTTTTGAATGCCGAGCCTGATTTCAGAGGAATGGAAAAACTTGGTTACGATGTCATGGCGCTGGGAAATCATGAGTTTGATCATCCCCTAAAAACCATTCTCAAGCAGCAAAAGGAATGGGCAAAATTCCCCTTTATTTCGGCCAATATTTATTATCAAAATAAAACAAGAGTTTTCCCATCCCACATTACCAAAAATATCGGTGGACTTCGGGTTGTTATCTTTGGATTGACGACAGAGGATACTCCCAAGAAATCCCGTCCAGAAAACTCCAAAGGTTTGATTTTTATTCCTGCGGTGGAGGAAGCAAAAAAACTTGTCCCTCAATTAAGACCAGAAGCTGATGTCTTAATTGCTCTGACTCATACCGGTCACTATTCTGATGAGAAACATGGAGCGGATGCGCCTGGTGATGTGACGATTGCTCGCTCAACGAAAGGCATTGACTTGATTGTTGGCGGACACACCCAAAAACCACTCTTTAAACCTGACATCCAAAATGGAACGATCATTGTTCAAGCGTTTGAGTGGGGAAAATACCTGGGAAGAGTGGATCTTGAGATTGTTGATCAAAAAGTTAATTTAGTTGATTATAAACTCATCCCTATCAATCTTAAAGAATCATCTGAAAAGATCAGGCCTGACGAAAAAATCGAAGCCTTCTTAAGGCCCTTTAAGGAACAAGGGGACAAATCCCTTTCTATCCAAATCGGTAATGCCGATCATGAATTCATCGGGAAAAGAGACGTCGTACGTTCACAAGAAACTAACCTAGGTAACCTTGTGGCGACATCATATAAAGAAAAATTCAAGGCCGACCTGAGTGTCTTAAACTCCGGAGGCATCAGAGACTCAATCTATCCAGGCAAAATAACAATCGAAAACATACTGACCGTCCTGCCGTTTGGGGGGGAGATCGTTACGGCAGAATTGAGTGGAGTTGAATTAAAAAAATATCTGGAGTTTGTTGCCACCAAACTCACTCCGGGCTCAGGTAGCTTCGCTCAAATGGCGGGAGTTGAGATGATTTTCGATAAAGCATCTCAGAGAGTAAAATCTCTTCGGATTCAGGGGCGGGACATAAAAGAGAATCAAAAATATTTAATGGCATTGCCTGAATTCATCGCCACTGGAGGAGATAACTACCCAATCATTTCTTTCAGAAAATACGGACACATTGATGCCAACATACTGAGAGATTATATTCAGAAGGAAAGAAATCTGAAATCGGGGCGGTTTCGGCCTAAGGGTTATATCAAATTTGATTAAATCACTGGGTGGGCTGCTCACTTAGTGCTTCATACTTCGGAAGTTCAATAACAAAAGTTGTATTGGAAGCATCCCTCTTGTAGGCGAGCTTCCCCTTGTGTTCTTCAATGATCCCTTTTGAAATACTAAGCCCGAGTCCTGTTCCAGTACCTATCTCTTTAGTCGTAAAAAAAGGCTGGAAAAGCTTTTTTTCGACATCTGAGGAAATTCGTTCTCCACAATCAATGACGTAAATTCTATACACGTTATCTGCCTCTTCCATTTTTATCTTGATCCATGGGTGAGGAAAGGAGGAGGTTGCCTGATAGGCATTGTTAATAAGATTCAAGATTACATGTGAAATCTCAACTGGTCTGCAAAATATTTCTGAATCATGCTTTAAGTATTCTACCTGAAGGGAAGTACCATTATTGTTAATTCGCTCAAGGCAGATATCGAGAGTTTCTTCGACAATCTTATTGAGGGAGTATTTATTTTTTTCATCCATTGAAGACTCACGGGCAAATCTCCTCATGCCGTTAACAATCCTCGAAATCCGGGAGACGGTGTGATCCATTTTATTGACGTACTGGATGAGCATCTCTGGGCCCAGAGACTGCCGTAAAGTGTGTCGTCTGAGTAAATCGATGTATCCCTTAATAATACTTAATGGATTATTAATCTCGTGGGCAATTCCCCCGGCCATTTCTCCCAAGGCAGATAATTTAGAGGCCTGGGTAAGTTTGATCTCAGTTTCTTTTCGGACAGAGATGTTTTCTGTCATGACAATCACCCCACCTATTTGCCCTTGGGCATTTTTCCATGGCCGAACCGCCCACCTTAACCAGATGGCAAGGCCATCTCCTAAATCAACCAAATCTTCTTCTTTTGAAATGATTTTTCCTTTGAGTGCTAAATCAAGATGCTTAATCCATTTGGCTTGAATCTCGCCCCGAAGAGACTTGCCTTCGATGGCGACACTTTTATTCTTCCATTCTTCAAGCCATTTTGAACTGAAAGCAAGATACTTCAGATCCCTATCAAACATTGCAACAGGCAAAGGAAGAGATTGAATCATCGCTTTTAACTGTTGCTCCGAGATGACTAAACTCTCCTCCCATTTGACAATTGGTGTGACGTTCACGATAACGCCGATAAGTCGAAGAGGAGTTCCATCAGATTCTTTTTCTATGATGCAGCCTCGGTCAAGGCACCACTGGATTTCGCCAGTTTTAGAAATCATGCGATATCGAGATTCATAAATGGGAGTTTGACCCTTGAGGTGATCATTTAACTCCTGAATCACTCTTTCTACATCATCCGGATGAAGGACATGCCTGAAAGTTTCAAATGTCTGAGGAAGTTCATTGTAAGTGTAACCCAATTTTGTGTACCAGGTTTTATTCAGGATGACTTCATTGGTCTTAATATGCCAATCCCATTTCCCTACCTGGGCACCTTCGAGAGCAAGGTCCAAACTAAGATTGGCTTCATTAAGGTCATCGAGTTTCTGCTTTAAATCCTTTTCAAGATAATTTATCCGATGCCGCAGTTCTTTTTCATAGGATCGACGATTCTCGGATTCAATCATTCGTCCGATGAGATCAGAAAAACTGGCAGCAAAATTTTTATCCTTAATATCCCAGTTTCTGTTTTTTGAGATCTGCTCAATAGAAACAACCCCAATCATTTCACCATCTGAAAAGATCGGAGCATCAATTACTGCATGCACATCCAGGGGAACCATGTAGAAATCCAGGAATTCTCGAAAGACGGGGTCCTCATAAGTATTACTGGAGGACAGGACTCTTACCTCATGAATGTGATGGAAGTAGGCGGGGCAGTCCGATTTTTTTAAAACTCTGCCATGAGTGTTTTTTTGATCAACGATGTAGGTTAAGTCTTCAACGATGGCATCTTTATCAGCATTAAAAAACCACACACCGATTCGTTCTACTTTCATGACCTCAGCACATTTGGCCGCAAGCAATTCAAATGCGTATTGTCGACTGGATCGATAAATTTCTGTGTTTTTTGCAAACCAGCTTTGAGCGGCATGATAAATTTCAAATTTATCCAACATTCGTGGCCTTTAGCTAAGATTAACTAAAGGTACTACCTGGCCGGTTGTGAGTAAACTTAATAAAAATTAAGTCTAAAGCTGGGGCCCATGGAGCCCCTACAAGTTAATGTAATCCGGCCCTTCTCAGGAGTGCACCGACGTCAGGCTCTTGCCCTCTGAATTTTTTGTAAAGTTCCATCGGATGCTCAGTGCCGCCTTTTTCGAGAATAAATTCCCTGAACTTATTGGCCACTTCGCGATTGAAGATGCCTGAAGTCTGGAAAAATTCAAAGGCGTCTGCATCCAGGACTTCGGCCCATTTGTAAGAATAGTAACCGGCAGAATATCCTCCGGCAAAGATGTGAGAAAATGACGTCGAAATACAGGTCCCTTCCAGTTTTGGCAGAAGAGTTGTCTTTTCAATCGTGCGAGACTCAAACGTGCCGATCTCAGTCACCTGAGATGGATCGGTTGAATGGTAGGCCATGTCCAGGAAAGCAAACGATAGTTGCCTCATCGTGGCCATTCCCTCCAGGAATTTCCCACTGGCCTTGATTTTTTTTACCAGTTCGGGTGATATTTTTTCTCCGGTTTCATAATGAACGGCGAAGAGATCCAGACATTCTTTTTCTAATACCCAGTTTTCCATGATTTGCGATGGCAGTTCCACAAAATCCCAGAAGACATTTGTTCCAGAGAGATCACGGTATTTGACGTTGGACAATAATCCGTGGAGAGCATGACCAAATTCATGATAGAGCGTCAGGACTTCATCCAGAGTCAGAAGAGAGGGTTTTGTTTTAGTCGGCTTGGTGAAATTGCAAACAATCATGATATGAGGGCGTTCAATTTTACCCTGATACATCCCCTGATCTTTAATGCCTGACATCCATGCCCCTCCCCTCTTGGTTGGGCGTGGAAAAAAATCGGTATAGAATAGACCAAGGAAATCATTTGAATTTTCGTCAAAGACTTCAAAGGTTCGAACATCTTCGTGATACTTCGGGAGATTAAAAACCTCGTTGAATTTGATGCCATAGAGGCGGTTTGCCACTTCGAAGATTCCATTCACCACGTTTTCAAGCTTAAAGAAAGGGCGAAGAATTTCATCATCCATTTCAAGCTCTTGTTTCTTCAAAATTTCCGAGTAATAGGCCGAATCATAGGATTGGAAATCAGCGATGTGATCAGTTTCCTTTGCAAGTTTCTTCAATCTTTCTAAATCTTTCAAGGCGTGTGGTTTGGCCTTAGAGAGAAGCTCATCGAGAAAATCCATCACTTTCTTAGGTGACATCGCCATGCGCTCTTCTAAAACGTAATCAGCATGAGTATTATAACCAAGAATTTTAGCTCTCTCTGTGCGAAGCTTTAGAATTTCTTTAAGGTTTTCCTGATTGTCGAATTTCGAATTAAAAGTTTTAGAGGAACTTGCGATCAACAAGGTTTTTCTTAATTCACGTTTTTTTGAATAAGTCATGAATGGCAACATGCTTGGAACGTCCAGACTAAAGCACCAGCTGCCGGTTTTCCCTTTTTTTTCTGCCAATTCGGCGGCGGCCTCAACCACTCCTTCAGGTAAACCCTCGAGGTCATTTTTATCAGAAATCTCCAACAGGTAATCATTGGTTGCCTTCAGGACATTCTGAGAAAAGCTCAAGGTCAGCTTGGCCAACTTTTCATCAAGCTCTCGCATCCTCGCCTTTTCACTGTCGGCAAGGAGGGCACCATTTCGAACAAATGATTTATAGGTTTTTTCAATTATTGTAAGTTCTTCTTTTGAAAGATCGTGGTCAAAACGCGCCTCATAGCAGGATTTGATCTTTGCGAAAATAACCGGATCGAGTGAGATGTCATTTCCAAAACGAGTAAGAATTTCAGTCACCTCCGGAGAGATTTTCTCTAAATCCTCAGAGCATTCCGCTGAATGAAGATTGTAAAAAATCCCGGCAATGAAATCGACTTTTTCCGTTATATCTCCCTTCTCCACAATCACGTGTTGAAAATGAGTGCGTACATCAGACTTATATTCTTCTAAAAGTTTTTTAGAAGATTCAATCGCCGACCGGAGGGCGGGAATAAAATGCTCTGGACGAATTTTATCAAATGGATACGCCCCATGATTGGCGGTGGGGTTTTCGAGAAGTGGATTTTGCATACAACCTCAATTAAATAATCTGCGGTGAATTCCGAAAATTCTGATGACGAGAATCAACCATAAGATCAGGAAACCAGTCATCATCGTATTAAGCATGAAAGAGGTTTGAAGATAAATCAAGACCGCAGCAATCAAGGCCTTTGCCAATCTATACACGAACATATCAGTTAGGTATTTTGCGCCATACTTTTGCTCCGGCATAAGAGGCTGATACAACAATTCCTTACCGGCATTAAAGAGCGAATAATCAGAGGCCTTTAAATAAGTGTAATAGATTGCCACCGGGAGAAGAGTTTGAGCAGCGATGCCCGAGAGGCCCGCCCCTCCTAAGAAGATCAAATAAGTCAGTGGTATAAATAAGTGTAGAGTTCGCTCTGAAATTCTCGGTAAAAGAAAGGGAAGGAAAACGAACTGCAAAATAAGGCTTATGAGATTGGTCCATGTGTAAATGGTACCAAGATAGGCCGTCCGGTCACTTGAGGAAACGATACTATTCTCAAAGGCGAGATTAAATTTAAAATCAGCGATATTAATCACAAACTGGGACAGCATGACGACCAGTGCAATATGAAAAACGTATCCCTTAATTCCAGGCACATTTATTGTCTGGAGCGGAGATTCCTTCGTTTCCTGTCCTTCTCCTTTGAGCTCCGGAGTACGCAGGAAGAGGATTCCAGGAAGTGCGACAAAGAAAAGTGAAAACCAGGAAACAAACATCGTTCCAAATTGGCGACTTAAATAGGTCGTTAAGAGACCCCCCAAAATACCGCCTATGCTTCCGATGGCACCAACCGGGCCTATGATGGATTTAAATTCATTTTTTCTGAAGTAATTATTTGCATAGGCGAGGATCAAATGAACCTGCAAAACAATGTAAATTTCTTTCCAGATGAAGGCAAAATAGGAGGCATACTTTATCTTTGAAAGGACCCCGAAGATACTCGCAGCGAAGATGAGGGTTGAAATCATCGACGCCCAAAGTAAAACTTTTTGAACGCTGTGGCGGGCCTGGAAATTATTAAAAAGGAGAATGGCAAAAGAGAGAACAATAACAGTTAAGAGCCAGGCAATCGGAGAGGATTTGGCCCCAAATTCCTCAAAGAACATAGTTGTAGACGCTGCTCGAATGAGTGGGTAGTTAAAAAGAACAAAGAAATAGGAGGCCAAAAAAAATTTTAGATGTCCTCTATATCGTGAATCATTGAAAATTAAGGAATGTAGGATCTTCATTCAGACTTAAGGTAAGTGTCACCCTTCTGAATTTCTTCAAAGTCATGCTGATGCTCAAATTTCGTAAAATCAAAAGAAGTACTAAATGAAGACTCTTTCAAATTGCCGTTTGTAAGAGATTTCATAAAATTAAAAAACTTTTCACGGGTTTCAGTGCTCATTAAATGTTCCATAAGGCATGAATCCTTATGAGCAACTTCTTCACCTACCCCGATGATGTCCTTCAAAAAGTAATAAAGGAGTGTTCTTGAGGAGAGGATACCATGAACGGCTTCGTGGCCGGATGGAGAGAGGGAAAGAAACTTACTCTCATCTTCCATAACCAAATCACGCTTTTTTAAATTCGTCAGGGCAGTTGAAACAGACCCTTTGGTTAAACCCATTTCATGGGCAATATCGGTTACCCGAGCGTAGCCCTTGGCTTCTTTTAATTTATGGATCGCAAGAAGGTAATGAACCATTGAATGAGTCAGGTCGTTATCATGCGTGTGTTGAATACTGGGCTTTTTGTCAGACATGCCTATAAGGTACTTATCCCCTGTATACCCGTCAAACGATAAATATTTGTTGCAGAAAAGATGAGGCATCAACTTCCGACAACCCCTCTCAACTATTTGAATTTATGAATATCCTGAGCGGAAGCTTTTTCACTCCTTCGTGGGCCCGAAGAGCATGATAAAATTAATCAATCCAAGGTTTAATATGAACAAGCTGATTCCCGCTCTGGTTTTGACTCTGATTCTCCCCACACTTGTTTTCGGAC
>CAXNNO010000063.1:0-8986 GCA_964203555.1 Bacteriovoracales bacterium | reverse complement strand
ATTAAGTTGGTTGTGATGTCTTTATTTATTGTTATGGTGCCGTGATTCTCCTTGCTTCGGCCGACTGCCTGAAGCCTTACGAAATCAACATAAACCTTAACACCTTTGATTTCTCTGACGAGATCAGCGAGAAAAACCATGCTCCCTTTTAAAACCCCAATCAGGACCAGGTCCTGACCTTGATATTTCTGGGACAGCATATTACCAAGCGCTTCCACGATCCCCCGGATTTCGTTAGCATCGATGTACTTAACAAATTGAGAGGATACAAAGGTGGAGGGGAACTTGTTTTTTTCATCGCTCATGCTGAGATTCCTTGGTTTAGAAAAATTATATTACCGCTTGCGAAAGTCGGGCGCAATTTGAACATAGCCGACCGATTTACTCGGCAAAAGAATCTTCTTTAAATTCTTGTCCATAGCGCCCCTAAGTGTTAAATTTTCATATAATGCATTATATAGTGATTATTCATTTTTGCTTGAAATACAAGAATCAAACTCATTTGAAAAAATTGTTGTTCGTTTAAAGGATAAATATGTTTAAAAAAATGCTTGATTGGTTTTCGAATGATCTGGCCATCGACTTAGGTACGGCCAATACACTGGTATACGCCAAAGACCGAGGAATTATAGTTAACGAACCATCCGTCGTTGCCGTTCATCAAGGGTTTCGAGGAGAGCAGAAAGTTTTGGCCGTTGGTAAAGAGGCCAAAGAAATGCTGGGTCGTACTCCGGGGTCAATCAAGGCCATTCGTCCAATGAAGGATGGGGTTATCGCAGACTTTGAAGTAACTCAGGCGATGCTAAAATATTTCATTCAAAAGTCTTTAAACGGATCAAAATTAATTAAACCTCGAATTATCATCTGTATCCCGTTTGGTATTACTCAAGTGGAGAAACGAGCGGTAAAAGAGTCTGCTGAACAGGCCGGAGCTCGCGAAGTTTATTTGATTGAAGAACCGATGGCGGCTGCCATTGGTGCCGGTTTACCTATTACTGATCCATCAGGAAATATGATCGTAGATATTGGTGGAGGAACCACCGAGGTTGCTGTTATTTCACTTGGTGGCATTGTTTATTCAAAATCAGTTCGTGTTGCCGGTGATAAGTTTGATGAGGCGATTGTTTCATACATCAAGAAAAAATATTCACTGCTCATCGGAGAAAGAACCGCTGAGATGATCAAAATATCGATAGGTAATGCTTATCCATTTGACGATGAAGTGAAGACTTATGAAGTCAAAGGACGTGATTTGATCGCTGGTGCTCCCAAGACCATCGAAGTTACATCGGATGAAATTCGAGAGGCCCTGGCAGACCCGATATCTGAAGTTGTTGAGGCGATAAAAATTTCTCTGGAAAAAACACCGCCTGAATTAGCCGCGGACATTGTTGACAATGGAATCATCCTCGCTGGTGGTGGTTCACTTCTTGCCAATCTGGACATCCTGATTAAGGAGAAAACAGGTTTACCTGTTTCTCTAGCGGAAGATCCTCTAACATGTGTTGTTCGTGGATGCGGAATGGCGTTGGAGTCACTCACTCTTCTGCGTCAGGTGACTACCCTTAGTTAAGATATGTCACAAATCTATTTCAGTAAGCAGAATCTCGCAGAAACGGTAAGCAGACTGTCCCTTCTTGCTAATTCGAAGGGTGAGGTTATTATCTGGCTGAAGGGTAATAAGGATAAATATACCCATAAAGTGATCAGCTTCAATCAGGACCGAATGGAATTGGTTCTGGAAGAAAAAGATATCAATTTCAGTTCCGGGCAATCAGTTCTTTGTTGCTTCTCACTTCGAGGAATGGATTTTTTTTCTGAGGTTATATTTCAAAAAAGCGTGAGTCAATTCTGTGTCCTTCAGTTTAAGAATATTTTATTTAAGTCAGAAAGACGTTCCAGTTTTCGCTTACTCACCTACCCGATATATGAAGTTATTGCCGAGTTTGATCTTGGCCTGGTTTATAAAGGCGGAAAAGTCCTCGATTTTAAAACCCGCGTGAGTCAAACCGGCCTTTTCAAAAGTTTTCTGAAAATTATGGATAATCAATCCGATAATGAAGAAGCAGGTCGAACGCTTAAAATAAGAGTTCAAGATCTATCTACAACCGGTATCGCCGTTCATATCGGAGCTCTGGAATTAGAATATTTTAAAAAAGATCATATTTTTGAAAATGTTAATATTCGTTTTTCGGATGACGTGATTCAAATCTCAAAACTTAAAGTTATGTATGTTGTGGATTACATTTCCGGAGATAAAAGTTTGAAAATGTATAAAGTCGGCATTCATTTCGAAAACTTGTCTAATTCAATTGATGATAAAATCGGTAAAAAAATCAACACACTTCTTCGCTCCAATGATTTAAATAAAGATTTTGAGAATTTTATAAAGTGAAGCTTTTAGTTTCCTTATTTCTTCTTTCCAGTTGCTCCGCTCATTTCGTAAAGCCAACACCTTTTTATGGAGAAACAACTTATTCCTATGTGGATGAGGCGGGTACGTTTAATTATGTTAGGCAGACAAAAAAAATAAATCATAAACTTATCACCAGAAATCAAATTTTAGACCAGAAGGGAAATGGATCAAGACTCCTTGAAAAATCAATTCTCGTTTCCAGAGTTGGGTCAATCAGAACCAAAAAAAATCGTCTTCTGACTCTGAGGCCTGAAGCCTCAGAGTATACGGTTTGGATTGATGGGAAAAAATACTTTTCACGTATGCAGATTAATGCTGCTGCCAAAAGCATGAGAATCAGTCTTGAAAGTCCCGAAAAAAAATGGCAAGGCACAACGGAAGTTTCTTTTCCAAAGGCTAAATATTTTTGTTTTTTTGGTCAACTGCCAGAGTGTCTTATTGAGAATTCTCTTCTTAAGGCTGCCTCCTCTCGGAACACCCGGAAAATAGATTTTTATATCGTCTGGGACTCCTACCCATACATTCAGGATTTACTTACCAGAACCGGCAAAGACCTGTTCGTTCCTGCCGCTTTGAAATTTGATGGGGAACATAGCGGGCTTTTCCGCTATATTGTAGAGGTAGAGGGGCAGGTCATTCTCTATCAGTTCACAAAAGACTTTGAGCTGGTGAAAGTTGCCTGGATTTCTCAGGGAATAACGATTGCTCCACCAGGACAAGAAATTGCCGAAGACGAGTGAGGTTTAATTTGGATAATTTTGGTCAATTGATAATTTCCGGTATAAAGGGAACGAGTCTTCTTCCGGAAGAGATTGAGTTCATAAAAAATGAAAAACTTGGTGGCATCATTTTATTTTCGCATAATTTTGTGGATACCACTCAACTCGGAGAACTGGTAAATTCGATTCAGAAGCATCGTGATGAGTACCCACTTTTTATTTCTGTTGATCACGAAGGCGGAAGAATCATACGTTTCAGGACACATTTCACACAGTTTCCATCAATGATGGAGCTTGCTTCTTTGAATTCTCCCAAAGTTGTTTTCGAGGCCCACGAGGTCATGGCAAAAGAACTGAATTCCTGTGGCATCAACCTGAGTTTTTCACCTTGTTGCGATATTCTTACTAATTCTGAAAACAATGTAATTAGTGATCGGGCTTACGGCAAGAATGCTGAAACGGTTGAAAAGTACATTAGTGCTGCCATAAGAGGACTTCAGACGAATGGGGTACTTGCTTGTGCCAAGCATTTTCCCGGTCATGGAGATACGACTGAGGATTCTCATTTTAATCTTCCTCAGGTGAAGGCTTCCCTTGAGGAATTGAGGCATCGTGAAATGGTTCCCTTTATAAAGGCTTCCAAGTCCAGAGTTGAATTTATGATGATGGGGCATCTTCAGGTGAATGAACTGGACGGAAAACTTCCAGCGACATTAAGTCACCGCGCCTATGAGTTTTTGAGGGATGAAACGAAATTTACCAAAATTATTGTTACCGACGAAATGGAAATGAAGGCGATTTCTGACCGATTTAGTATAGAAGAAGCTGCAGTCCTGGCACTCAACGCAGGTACCGATATGCTCATTTACCGTTTAATGGATGATGCCGATAGGGCCCTTAAGGCGATTCGTGAGGGTTTAAAAAAACGGATAATTAAAAAAGAATTGATGATCGAAAAACTGAATAGGGTCGAAAAATGTAAAAAAGAATTTCTATCAGGTTATCATCCAATTTATATCCCAAAAATTTCCGAAGTCTTTAATTCAAATGCTGGCAAAAAAGTTTTGGAGCAGTATCAGTCTTCCCGAACCAGTAAAGTCAAATAAACCCAATTGGTACCAGGTACATTTTTTCCCTTTTCTTGAAATTATCAACGGTTAGGAATTTATTGTTACTCTTAAAGTAATCTCATTTTGAGATAAGAGGTTTATGAGAACTTTAAGCCTGTGGCCGTTTTTAGCCTTATTCCTGCTAAGCATGAATTCTTGGGCGCAATCAAAGTGCGCCGAGGACTTCAAAGATATCTCTGCCAATTGTGTTAAAAGCTGGATTGAACAAAAAATAGATCAAGACAGTAATTCTTTAAATAAAAATAAAAAACAAATTAAAGACACACCTATACCCATCTCTGGTTTGATGAAAGATACGACCTATTTTTATAAAACACCAGCTGGTGAAATGGGAAAATTAAAAATTATATCGGTTCTCAATAAGCCACAAAAAGAGTGCACAGTCTTTATCGATGCGATTACCTATAATCGATCTGGAAATCCCTTTGTTCCAAATAGTTCTTTGTCTATAAGTCCCATGAAAAATCACTGGCTCCTTGATCGAATTTACTTGGATCAGGATGGTACCTCTGCCTTAGTTTTGGAAAAGATAAGCAAGGACAAAGTTAATCAGCTGAACAATGCGGGTTCTAATTCAAGAGCAGAGGATTCTGCATCTCACTGTTATCTCATACCAACTGATGGAACAGTCTACGGGCGATTTAAAGATGGTTCAAACGAAGATAATCAATTTAAAGATAGTAATCCCACCCTTTTATATGCATCTCTGGTTTTAATTTTTGTTTCTCTCTTCTTGATTGTGCAGGTCTTTGTTGAGGATCAGGATAAATATAAAACTCAGGAAGCTTTGGAAGAAGTTGAAAATATCGGTAAGATAAAAAATCAGGCATTGTTTTTGAAAATGACTAGACCGTTCTATAAAAGATATTTTCTTCCGATGGTGAAAAGCTCCAAGCATAAACAGAATTTTAGAAATAAGTATCGGCAGAAGCTCGCCAATGCAGGACTCACCAAAGAAATGAGTCCAGAGGAATTTGTGGCTTTAAAGTTTTTCATGATTATTGGCGGACCATTTGCTTTTTTAGCTGTTCGCTATATCACAGAAAATGATTGGTCGTTATCGATAACTCCCGTCATGGGGATCGTTGGGTTTTTCTATCCCAACATCTGGCTAAGCGGAATGATAAGTCGTCGGTCGGAGGGAATTTTAAGGGCAATGCCATTTATCGTGGATATGTTGGCATTATCAGTTGAGGCCGGTCTTGATTTTATGGCGGCGATACAACGGGTAATTGAAAAGGCCCCCTCTGGGCCTTTGGTTGAGGAGTTTGAAACACTGATAAAAGAGACAAAAATTGGATCTTCCAGGGCCGAAGGTCTACGTCAGCTTTCTTGGCGAGTTAATGTCATTGAGGTCAATTCATTTTGCGCAACCCTAATTGCAGCGGACTCTGTTGGTGCCTCAATTGCTCCTTTGTTAAAACAATTGTCTACCGAGTTGAGAGTTAAAAGAACGTCAAGGGCAGAGCAACAGGGAGCAACCGCAGCTACAAAGATACTTATCCCGATGATTTTTTTTATTCTTCCGGCGGTTCTTGTCGCAATATTTGCGCCAATGATTTTAAAGATGATTTCAGGAAAATTATGATTGAGATTTCTTATAAGGGAAAAGTTATTGTATCAAATGTGTCGCTGGCCGATAACTTTTTTGATCGTCTTGCCGGTTACATGTTCAGATCAAATCCGCACCGCTCAGGAATTTTATTTGTACCAGCAATCTCTATTCATACATTATTCATGAATTTCCCGTTAGATGTCGTCTTTATGGATAGAAAATATAAGGTGTTAAAAATTTATAGAAATCTACGTCCTTGGAGACACACTTGGTTCTATTTCAGGTCGACTACAACTCTGGAGGTTCCGGCGGGAACGCTTCCTTCTGAAATAAATGTTGGAGACATTCTGGAGGTGCGGAATGTTTAAACTGGTTGTTGTCGGCGGTAAATTGAGAGGGAAGGAATTTGTTTTAGTTGATGGCGATAATGTAATAGGAAGAACGAGTGACTCGGATGTTGTTATCTCAATTGATGGAGTATCAAAAAAACACCTAAAAATTACCGTTAATGACCAGACGGCTTTTGCAGAAGATTTAGGGAGTTCAAATGGGACCTTAGTCAATAGCAAGATTATAAAAAAAATCACTCTTAAAGACGGCGATAAGATTGCTTTGCCGAACCTGATATTTCAGGTGGTTTATGTTCTGGAGAAAAAGGTCCAGATCAGGAAAAAGGTCTCAAGATCTGAGAGACCGGATGATGATGCCTATGATGAGCTTGACCAGTCAGACCCAATACCGGAGAGCTTGATTGCAAAACCCATATGGTTTTTTAAAAATAAAATCATGCCCATCATTTATAGTTTTAACGAGCAGTATGAATGGTCAGTTTTGGTTGGGTTTTTATTGTTCATCTTTATTGCGATAAATATTTCTCTAACGATTGTGCCGGTTTTGAGCGATAGCCGACGTCTCCTCTTGAGAGAGGTTGGCCATAGGGCAAAACAATACGCAGCAGAGGTTGATCGATTGAACAATGTTTATTTGAGAGATAAAAATCTTGATCAAATCTATACAGGATTTCT
The DNA here is from genome assembly GCA_964203555.1 of Bacteriovoracales bacterium. Lineage (GTDB taxonomy): Bacteria > Bdellovibrionota > Bacteriovoracia > Bacteriovoracales > Bacteriovoracaceae > Peredibacter. The sequence continues at coordinate 2,141 of CAXNNO010000063.1, read as the reverse complement.
CGAAGGGGAGGATGCCGAGGGGGTCACAAGTTATAAACTCTTTGATGTTGAAGGGAGAGTTTATCGTCCAGTGACCGAATTAAACACAATCGTTAATGATTCATTTGCTGTTGAGGCCTTGAGGTATTTTAAAGTAGAGAAGAATCAGGATCAGGAAAGAATTCAACGAGAGGGTAATGTTGTACGGGTTGCCCGTGCCATTAAGGCCCATGACAAGAATCTAGGCCGAGACGCCGTCGTGGCAATTATAGCACTCACTTTTGCTCCAACATCTTTGGCAACTGAGGCATCCAATAATTCCAAGGCGTATCTTGAGTCCCTTGTGACCTCTGGTATTGTCGCAATAATCTTTTTCGGAATCCTTTATTACATGACGATAAGACCTTTGGAAGAAATGAAAAATCAGATTGAAAGAGTACTTAGAGGCCGTCAGAAAGAAGTTCAGTCAAAAACCTTGTTTAAAGAACTTCATCCGTTGCGAAATAGTATCAATAGTATTTTGACCAGAATCAAAGATCTGCAGAATTCTGAGTCGGGAGAAATGCAAAGCATTGAGGAGGACGGACCATATATTCGGTCTCTGGAAGAGTTTATGGTCGGGTCACAAGGCCCGGTGATGATTCTGAATTCTGAAAAAATAATTCATAGAATAAATCCAGAAGCAGAGGAATTAACGGGTCTTCGGGAAAACTCAGCGGCTGGGCAGAGCATACTAGATACGGCAAGAGATCAAGGATTTGCGGCAACGGTGATTGATCTGTGTGATCAATCTGCGAATAATAATGGCTGTAATCAGAAAGAAAATTATGAAATAGGTGGCAGACAGATTTCGATCAATGTAAATGGGCTTATCGGGAAGGATAAATTTGCAAAGGGATTTTACATAACATTTGTGAGAAATGATTAATGGCAAAAAATGTTCAGGTCCTTAGAAAATTAGAAGCACCCAAAGAAGCCGGAGTTTACCACCGATTGATTTGCCTTACTGGTGATAACAAGGGTGAATCATATGTTCTACTTGGCAACAGAGTTGTCATCGGAAGATCTGAAAAAAGCGATATCAGGATAAATGATGCGAAAGCAAGCCGTGAGCATGCAGAAATAACCAGAGTTGGGAATCGTTGGATTGCAACTGATCTTGGCTCCCAGAATGGTATTATCATTAATGATAAAAAAATGACCCAACATCAATTAGTGGAAGGGGATAAATTAATCATCGGTCAGTCTGTTTTTAAATTTGCCAAAGGGGAAGTTGCCTCCAAAATAAATACCACTGAAAATGAGCCATCGGGCCCCTTAAATAAGGGACTAATTCCCTTGATTATTTTATTGATGGTTTTTTGTGCTGTTTTTGTACTTGACGATTCACCAAATGATACAAAAAAAAGAAAAGGTAAAAAAGTTGCCAATTTTCAGGATGTTAACAATGAGTATGTGGTTGCAATACAAAAACGACAGGCCAAAGAAAATAAGCAGCTAAAAGAAAAGACGAATGTTATCTATCAAAGAGGACTGAGGGAGCTACGAGAAGGGAATTATTACAGGGCCATTCACGAATTTAATCTTGCTCTGATTATTGCCCCTGGAGATTCACAAGCAGAGTACTATTTACGTAAGACGAAAGAAGAATTGGATAAAGAGATTGATGCCTACATAGCCAGTGCTCAAAGAGATGAGGAGTCCTTAAAATATAAAAGTTCGATTATCTCTTATTGTGCCATCGTCAGGCTATTGTATAGCGCAACCGATGATCCAAGACATAAAAATGCTGAGAAACAAATAAGAGATCTTGAAGCAAAACTAGGGAAAGAAACAGGTGAGACTGATTGTCTTAAAAAACAACGTACCTCTCAATGAGTTTTTAGTCGAAAAGACTGATCTTCATGAGATGAATGAAATTTATGTCGGGCGATCCGAAGATTGCCACGTCCAGATTGATGATCCGCTCATCTCTCGGCATCATTTGGTTTTTAAAAATGATTCTTCCGGATGGTTTTGTGAAAAGCTGACTCAACTTGGCCCGATATCGTTAAATGGTGTTTTGATCCATAAAAATCCCGTGAGAAATGGTGATGAAATTAAATGCGGCGCCTATTCGATCCTGATCTCTGGTCTTGTCAGTGCGGATCTTGAAAAAGTTC
>CAXNNO010000062.1:0-9028 GCA_964203555.1 Bacteriovoracales bacterium | reverse complement strand
GTAAAAATCAATTTGCGGCCCATAAAAAAAACCGACCGGAAGATATTTATAGCCCCCGGTTATTTTGTAGACACCATTATTCACATTAACAGTTGTCTTAGATGGATTCCCTTTTTTTTCGGCGAGCATTCCAATCGTCCTCTCTAATTCCAGGCCAATCGTGTAGTGTCGGGTTAACCATCCCTCGATGCGGTAATGCAAACCGAAATTATTACCACCCATTTGATTTGAACCAGACGGAGTCGTTGTATCCACACTCGACAATGCTCCTATTAATCCCACCGAAAATACCCCGAGAGTTCCCGGAGCTTCATTTTTTTTTACTTTGGTTGCCGGTATGGCATCTTCAGGCCGATATTCCTCTAATCTTACCCAATCTCCGGCCATAATTTTCTTCTCGTCCGAACTTAGTTTGACCAGTCCGAATGCCTGATTATCAGATATGTTCAATATTTTCCCCTCACCAAGAACCTCGGCCTCCCAATCGACGATTTTTTTCAACAATGGATGCTTTTTTTTCTTGATCGGTCTTTTGACAATAAATCTTTGCCCTATTTGTATCGGGTATCCTTTTCCGACATCCAAAGTTATCTGATCAGCAAGAACTCCATTGATTTTAGCATCATAAGGAATCATTTTAGAATACATCTGAAGCCAATTATTTATGTTCTGGGAAACAATTTCTACATCGTCATTTTCTAATAAGTTTTTTTCAAAAAAATAAATATCCTCGCCATTGTTTCCAATCACCTGCATCTCAACTTCAATGCCATTCATTTCATTTTTTAGATTTACAAATATAAGTGAACCCACCTTAAGCTTATCTGCCACTGTTGCTAATACTTCTTTTTTCCTCAGATAAAGTGACAAGTTTTCACGATAACGTGTAAAGACACTCATCAAGCTTGAATTCGATACGTATGTGCACCAATTGCTTTTTTTTAACTCGCGCTCGACATTTTCATAAACTTTTAATCCAATTGCACCGCCAACACTGTCACTGATTGGAAGAAGGGTGCATCTTCTCATCGAAGATTGGGCAAAAGTAACCTGAGTCAAGAGAAGGATAAAAATAAATAGAATTGCTTTCATAATATTTCTGGAAGTTCTGGAGGAACATCACATAATGGCGTGCTTGGGATCGCCCCTTTCTCGTATAACTCAACCAGCATTTTTAATTCATTATTTTCTTCCAACAATTGTCTGCTAGAAAATCTCAAATGCTCCAACTCAAGTTTTATCCTGAGTACTTCCCCCTCTTCTCTCAGACGAATTTTTTCAGTCGAAGGCACGTAGATAAAATACTTCCCGTTTTCCTCTTTGTATTTCAAAATATGATTCTTGATATGTCTTCTAATTGTCGAAATAGAGACATTCTTATAGCGGGAATAATCATTGATGGATAACCAAACCCCTTCAGTGGCGTTCATTAAGGCTCCTTTAGCGTTAATCTTAATGTTAAAGAATCCGATAAAGATGTGCAAAATCAAAATGGTTTGTAAAAGTTGAGCATACATGTCGGTTGATCTAAATGAACTAAAAAATAAAAAAATAGCACTCGTGCTTTCCGGCGGAGTGGTTAAGGCAGCCGCTTGGCACCTGGGGGTCACGCTGGCCTTGGAAGAACTTGGTTTTTCTTTGAAAAGTAACAAGAATGCGTCCCCAGAACAGGGAGTTAATCAAAAAAGTTTAGAGATTGGTACCTACGTTGGCTCTTCCGCTGGGGCCATGATCTGCATTTATTTGGCCTCAGGATATACTCCCCAGGATGTCATCCAGGCAACTCTCGGTATCAAGGGCTCTCGCTTAAAGGGGATCACCTATAAAGATATGTTTTACATAAAAAGACCCGAACTCAAGGCGCCTAAATCGGATCTCTACTTTCCCCTAGAAGGCCTTCCGGTTTTTTTTAAGAATCTGCTTAAACCTCTTGTCTCCTTACCTGGTCTATTTAGTACCGAAGGAACCAGGCGATATTTGTTAAATAACGTTATAGAAAGTGATAAATTTGAAGATTTTGCAGCGGATTTATTTATTGTGGCCACCCAACTTGATCATTCAAGAAAAGTCATTTTTAGTAAATTCAATTATCCCAATCCTTCACATGATTCAACTTCTGTGTACTACACTGGAACCAATGTATCTTACGCCGCGGCAGCCAGCATGAGTGTCCCTCCGTTCTATTGTCCATATCCCGTTAAAAATCTGCACACAAACCAGGTTGATTACTACATCGATGGTGAAATAAGGGAGACCTTATCCACTCATGTCGCCGAAGATAATGGTTGTGACGTGATCATTAGTTCGTGGACTCATACGCCCTATCATTTCCATGATGAAGTCGGCTCCCTTGTTAATTATGGCCTACCACCCATAGCTATTCAGTCCATCTATCTTATGATACAGAAAAAAATTGTTGCCTCCAGGGCAGAAAGAGCAAAAGCAATAGATATTATTGACACCGTTAATGACTATATGAAAATGGAAAAATTTTCCGGTAACCATAGAAGGGAAATCATGGCGATCCTCCAAAGGAAACTCAACATTAATCCGAGGGTAAAGTTAATAGATATTTTCCCGGATCATCATGATTATAAGCTTTTTTTTGCAAATTCTTTTTCACTTAATTCCAAGGTTTCCGCTCATGCTGTCGAGGCGGGTTATAAACGAACTATGCAGATTCTGAGTCCAAAATGATGTATTTTAAATTTCTCTTATTCTCTGTTTTAATAAGTATTTTAATAACTGCCTCTGACCCTTTTTTTGGGACTGAAATTAGCTTTAAGCCCATTCCTAAAGACCTCGATCAAGATGTTATCGAAAAAACGTGGATGTCTACCGATGCATTCCTCCCTTATCTGACAGACAAGGACAATAAGGTTTCAGATATCTTTATTGTAAATCCCTATTATTATCCAACTGTTCATTTCTGGTTTCTGATTTATACGCAATTTGAATCTACTTCGATAGTCATCCACGATAAAAACAACCTCTCCCTTATTTATAAAGTTCTGGATTTTTCATCACTAAAGAAGAAAGGTCTTTCAAAAAATACCCTTTATATTCTTCAACAAAAAATCTCTGCAGAAAAACTCAAGGACCTTAAGGCGAGTCTTTATCATTTATCCAAAGAGCCCTTTTCTCTCTCTCTTTCATCCAAAAAAATTTACCGCATTTTGAAAAATTCTAAGATATCCCTCCCCATGGGAAAAAAAGATAGAAGCGAATTCTTCGCTCGTTTGCATGACAATATTAGAACACAAACGGGACAAAAAAATTTCATCCGGGATGGAATTATTCGCTCTCTTCCTTATCAAAAATTTCTGACTGATTATTTTGAAAAAAAACAACTACCAACAGAACTTTTGGCGATTCCTTTCCTTGAGTCAAGCTTCAATCCCAAAGCTCAGTCTAAGGTCAACGCACTGGGTATTTGGCAATTCATGCCCTTGATCTCAACCTACTATGTGCCCAAAAGAACCAATCATTTTGATTATCGCTTCAACGTTGGAGTTGCTTCCGTTGCTGCAGGTTTTTTAATGTCTGAAAATATACAAATCATGAAATCCTGGGATTTGGCAGTAACGGCCTATAATTCCGGAACCAAGCATCTGCTCAAAACCAGACGAGAACTTGGACGAAAAAAGGTTACGCTGGAAGAGGTCATTGCACATAGTGATTCCCAACATTTTGGCTTTGCCTCGAAAAATTTTTACTCTGAGTTTTTAGCACTTGCTCACACTTTGGCGTACCGAGATGAACTCTTTGATGACCTTCATGAATCTGATAGAAGTGATGTGGATAAAAATATCCGCTTTTTTCTGACTAAATGCCCCCTTAAATTAAAAAAAGAACTCACTTCCACTCAGCTGGATGATGTTTATTTCCACAACCATCACACGGCTCATGATCAAGATAAAGTACCTAGGGGATTTATTCTCATCTCTAAGTCGGTATTACCAGCGGGTAAGTTTTTTGAAATTCCAAAAAGTCTTTTACTTAGAACTAAACCCAAAGAATGGGAAAAAACACTAAAACGTTATAGTTGTTCAACGAGGTAAGTATTTGGAGAGCAATATGTTCCTAGGAATTGAATGCTTCCATTTTGATAAGTGATTTTTAAATTTATTTTTCCATCTTTGGTGGCTTCACTAGAACCATTGTCTTCACCCACCACTATGATTTTTTCAGTTTTTTCACCGACTGAATCGTAAAACTTACCGTCTGCATCCAACATCTGGGTAAAGGTTTCAAGTGACTGACCAACAGACTCAGATGATACGTCCACTCTGCTTACTTTGTTTTTCAAATTGACCTGAACGAGACATCTGTTATCCAGTTTTGAACCTTCAAAACGAGAAAGCACATACTGCATGAAACTCTCAGATGGTATTTCCAGTTCGCTTGTTTCTTTGTATCCAACATACACAGGCTCATTTTGATGAGTCAATTCCAAGTATTTTCTTGCGCCCAGGAGCGTTCTGTTAAAATAAGTTTTATATGTATGATTATTTATTTTTTTGGTTGTAACGTTACTCGCAAACTGTCGCACATGGTCAGATGAAATGATTAATGGAGTTTTCTCTTTACCCAGGAGATGTTCCTCAAACAGAGCAACTTTTTCTTCAATAACCGTTTCAAAGAAATTAGCATCAAACGTCAATTCATGATCTTGGATATGAATAATTTTTGATGTCGATTCACCATTTTCACTCTTGTAACTCAAAAGTGCATTACCGGCCTTAACTCCTACAAAAAGTTGATACGTAAAACTTTGATCTTTCGTCACCTGCATATTTTCATCCAACTGAAGGACCTGAGAATAGGGAACGTCTAAAGATGCACTTACGACTTCTTCTTCTAACTCCACCAAAACGGCCCCAATAGGCCCTCTAGATTCGTATGGTGCAAGAAGTTCGTTGTATCGATTCTCTACAATCAGTGGCAGAGTAACTTCTGAAACTCCATCTTCGAGTATAAGATCGGTATTCGTGGGGATGAATCCGCGTTTCAGAACCGTTACTGACCTTGTCATTTTACTTTGAGCAATTTCTTGATCCATAACGATCATGCCGTTATTGTAATCACTAAACACTTCACCCAGATCATCTTGGCCTCTCAGTTCAAAACCTACTGCAGACTCCGTTTTATTCAGATCTGTCCCAGTCACTTGAATAGTCAAACGACTCGAATAACCTTCATTAGATTCTGAAACAATGCTTTTGCTAGCGAGAGTGTTTTCAGATTTCGTTTGATTCTGAGTACTCACTTTTTTCTTTAAAATCACTTTATCATTAGTGTGTATGTTTAGTTGATTGACGGGTAGATCATTTTTTTGAATACTCACTGATGAAATGGTGGGCATCTTCTTCGCCTTCACGTCAGTCTCTGCTTTTGAATAGTCAAAAGTGATCAGATCAGAAACGGCAATTTCTTCCTCTTTGTTTTCAGAAATAACTTTTTGATCTTTTACTATTCGATCTTCATCCAACTCGTTAGCATCTTTTATTTTTTCAGTTGATGATTTAGCTGATTTTGGATATTCGAAAAAGTCTGGATTATTTGAGGAAGCCATGGCGGTAGAAACTTCATCTTGGAGTGATTCAATTTTGACAGCCGTTTCAGGCTTGAGTTCTTTATAAAAAGCTACAAGATTAACTGGTAATTTTATTTTCGCATACAAAGCACTCAATTCAACCAATTCATCAAAGTTTAACTGGTAATTTGAAACTTTTTCAATTGCTACATTTTTTGTAATCTTTGTTACTTTCTTCTTGATGTGTATCTCATTTCTCGGAAAATCAATGGCAGCAAAATTGATAACTGGACTTGGTAGTGGGTCAGCTTTCGCTAAGTGAAATTTTATTGGTGAAAAATAACTTAAAGAATTAATCGGTAATTCGATAGTGGTAACACTCGGAAGAAGCACACGCATAGTTAGTGCACCTACGAAAAGGTACAAACCAAGCGTGAAATAAGTAAACATCCGTGTTACCGCTGAAGACATCATGTCTTTATATCTTACGGTAATTTTTAACTTTTACACTAAGGCGAAGTTAATACCTATTGATTTTTTGACTAACCATAAGGTGAAAAACCGTGGTCAGTCGTGACTACTCGATATGTTCATCAGGCGATGACTCTAAAAAAAAGCCCCTTGCGGGGCTTTGGAGTAAAATCACTTTAAATTTGCTAAGCGTATTCGAAGCTCAGCTCGCTCGAGCTTTCTTCTAAATTTTATCAAATCAACGTCAGTTAAATTTTCTTTACCCGATAAGCGATCCATCGACTTGGCCTTCGCTGATTTGGCTCGCTCAATATCAACACCCTCTGCGCTTTCGGACGTAAAAGATAGAATTGTAACGGTATCTTTTAATACACGACAAAGACCGGCGGTTACAGAAAAGTGGCGCGGGCCCATCGATGTCTTCGCCGTTAATATCCCAGAAGAGAGCTCTGTTAATATGTGCGTATGTTCGGGGAGAATATTAATCTCTCCCCGGACAGTTGGAATAACAATATCGTTACACTCAAGATCTTTTATGACCACACCCTTAGGTGTGAAAAGTTTGAGTTTAAAGGCGGATGCCATAATTACTTCCCTTCAGTAAGTTTCTTCGCTTTCTCGTGCACCATCTCAAGACTTCCAACCAGGTAGAAAGCTTGCTCAGGAAGACTATCAACTTCCCCCGCTAGAATTGCTTTAAAACCTTTAATGGTGTCTTCAATTTTTACGAATTGACCAGGTATACCAGTAAACTGTTCGGCAACAAAGAACGGTTGAGAAAGAAATTTCTGAATCTTACGAGCACGTGCCACGAGTTTTTTATCATCTTCAGAAAGCTCGTCCATACCAAGGATGGCGATAATATCCTGAAGTTCCTTATACTTTTGAAGAACTGATTGAACTTCACGTGCCGTTGCGTAGTGTTCAGCTCCCATTATTTCTTCAGAAAGAATTGTTGAAGATGAGGAAAGTGGATCTACCGCAGGGTAGATACCAAGCTCAGCAATTTGACGTGACAATTCAGTTGTTGCATCCAAGTGGGCAAATGTTGTCGCAGGAGCAGGATCGGTGTAGTCATCAGCAGGAACGTAAACGGCCTGAATAGAAGTAATTGAGCCATCCTTCGTCGAAGTAATACGCTCTTGCATTGCACCCATCTCTGTTCCAAGTGTAGGCTGATACCCCACGGCAGATGGAATACGACCAAGAAGTGCAGAAACTTCTGAACCAGCTTGAGTAAAACGAAAAATATTATCAACGAAGAAAAGAACGTCTTGCTTTTCTTCATCACGGAAATATTCAGCAAGTGAAAGACCTGTTAAAGCGACACGGGCCCGTGCTCCAGGTGGCTCATTCATCTGACCATAGCACAGGGCGGTTTTCGCAAGAACTCCAGAATCTTTCATTTCATGCCAAAGATCGTTACCTTCACGAGTACGTTCACCCACACCAGCGAAAACTGAAAAGCCTCCGTGTTGAGTTGCGATGTTGTTAATAAGCTCCATGATTAAAACTGTCTTACCAACACCGGCCCCACCAAAGAGACCAATTTTTCCACCCTTAAGATAAGGAGCAAGAAGATCGATAACTTTTATCCCGGTAAAGAATGGCTCTTTTTTAGTTGATTGATTAGCGAACTTTGGCGCTTCTCTGTGAATCGGGTAACTTTTTTTATTATTAAGAGGACCGGCCTCATCGACTGGCTCCCCAATAACATTGATGATTCGTCCTAGACACTCACGTCCTACCGGCGCCTGAATTGGTGCACCTGTATCAGTAACCACCAGACCACGTGCGAGGCCTTCAGTAGCATCCATTGCAATACACCGAACCATGTTGTTACCAAGATGCTGTGCTACTTCAACAGTGAGGTTCCCCTCTCCGCCTGACATTGTCTTGTTTGTAATTTTTAAGGCATTGTAAAGCGCTGGAAGTTTTCCGCTAGAAAACTCAACGTCAATAACCGGACCCAAGACCTGACGAATTAAGCCTGTATTTTGTTCCATTTGAATGGCTCCTTAACCGTTTAGTGATTCAGCGCCAGAAACAACTTCGATTAACTCCGTTGTGATTCTTGCCTGTCTCATCTTATTCATTTTTAGTGATAACTTTTTAATTACTTCTTTACTGTTTTTTGATGCATTTTCCATCGCATTCATTCGGGATCCATGCTCTGATGCAATCGCATCGAGAACACAAGTATAAACAGTCGTAAGGTATACTTCTGGCACTAATGTATCCAGAATTTCTTCCGAACTAGGCTCATACTTAAAGTCATATGGATATCTAGATTTGATTTCTTCCTTTACAGTTGAAGAGACTTGCATGGGTAGCAGTTGTCTAACCTTAGAGTCAAAAGCAATCGCCGAAATAAATGAGTTGTAGGCAACGTATATTTTTCCTACTTCTCCCGTAATAAACATCGCCCCTATTTCATCTGCGATCTTTCGAACTTCCTCGTAACTTGGATCAATTTTCGCAAACGTGAATGTTTTTCCAGAATTAACTTCCTTCTGAATCAAGTCACGAACCTTTTTTCCAATATACAAGAACTTCAGGTCTTCATCTTTATGTTCAGCCTTGAAACGTCTTACGGTTTTTGCAAGTGATGAATTATACCCACCACAAAGCCCTTTATCTGACGATATCACAAGAACTACGGACTTATTATTTTCCTTCGGAGTGAAGTACTTATTTGAGTAGTTCGTAGTCAGAGCAGAAACTGTTCTCACTGTTTCTTCAAGCTCGACCGAATATGGACGAAGACCCAAGATGCGAACCTGAGCTTTATTCAACTTTGCAGCTGAAACAAGCTTCATGGCCTTAGTGATCTTGAAAGTACCCTTGGTGCTTTTGATCTTTTTCTTGAGTTCTTTAATGTTTGCCATGGTCTTTAATCCTTAAATTAAACCTTGTAGCTACCAACGAATGTCTTAATAAAGTCGACAAGCTTAGCCTCACTTTCTGCAGACATCTGACTCTCTTTTCTCATCGTACCCATTAAGTCTGATTGACGTGAAT
>CAXNNO010000061.1:0-9065 GCA_964203555.1 Bacteriovoracales bacterium | reverse complement strand
AGGTCACGTGTTTCTTTATATTCGTATTGACTGGCAAACGCCGAATTTAAGGCGATCAACGCAAGTGCCGTCGTAAAAAATATTTTCATGAATTGACGCCTCATAAGTCGCTCCTTCTTTCACGAATTATTTCGCAAATTTGATAAGCAAAAAATGTGCCTTAAATATCTAATGCGGGGTGGAGAACTTGATACAACTAATTCGTGTATTTAATAATCTGATCTTGATGGTGAGGATAAATGTCGATAAGTTCCTGACGAGATTTTGAATGGAAGCTCTCAATTTCAAAACCCGGCGCAACCGTGCAGCCAAGAAGTGCCCAAGCACCCTCTTGGGGGTTTTTGAGTTTCGTTCCCTGCCAAATCCCTCGGCCAACAACGACCTGGGGAATTTCATCTTCAAAAAAGTTGCTGCCAATGCTGATGGTCTGACCTTGTCCATTTTGATCAATTTGAAACATCTCCACAGTGCTTCCCGCATAGAAATGAAAAATCTCGTCCTGGTCGACGGCGTGAAGAGCAGAAAAACTTTCTTCGGTAATCAGGTAATAAATTGCGGTGGACTCAGTTCTTTTTCCATGAACTGCACATTGAATCCATCGTGATGAGCGATAGGTTTCTCTGTAAAAGCCGCCCTCTTCAGGCATTGGAACGAGGCCCAGCTTCGCAATAACCGCATGATAATGCATTTTGCATACTCCATTCGTTTCTGTTATTCCCATATTTAATAAAATCATGAATTATTTTCATTTACCATCTTTTATAACGATTTTAATGAGACAACTCCTTATGGATAATTTTAACGATCTTGCCCTCAACCACGAGCTCCTCTCGAACCTGACTCAGCTGGGTTATGAGACTCCCACTCCGATTCAGTCCAATGCCATTCCTTTAATTCTCCTGGGACATGATCTTATGGGTATTGCCCAGACCGGAACCGGAAAAACGGGTGCATTTTGTATTCCCGTGCTCGAACTTCTGGTGAGAAATCCATTACCTAAGAAAAAGGCGGAACCCCGGGTTTTGATTCTCACTCCGACTAGAGAATTATGTCTTCAAATTAGTGGTGTTATTTCTTCTTACACTCAGAATTTAAAAATCCGTAATACGGCGGTCTTTGGAGGGGTTAAGCAAACAGGCCAGGTCAATGAATTGGATCAGGGCGTGGAAATCCTTGTTGCGACTCCGGGAAGACTGCTGGATCTTTTGGAGCAGAAATTATTAAAACTCAGTTCGATTGAAATTTTCATCATGGATGAAGCCGATCGAATGCTCGACATGGGCTTTATTGATGACATTAAAAATATTTACGGGCGAATTCCCTCAAAAAAACAAACCATGCTTTTTTCGGCAACAATGCCCAAGGCGATTGAAAATCTTGCTTCAAACATTCTCAAAAATCCCAGAAAAGTTGAAGTCTCTCCGGCTTCTTCTGTGGCCCCAAACATCGATCAGAAACTCATTTATTGTAAGAATCAGGATAAGTTTCAATTGCTGAGAAAAATCATTAAGGAAGAGGCGATCGAAAGGGTTCTGGTTTTCACCCGGACCAAAATAACGGCAGAAAATGTCGTCGAGTATCTGGCACTGAACAGAATGGCATCGAAAGCATTTCACAGTGACATGAAACAAGCTGAGCGGGAAAGAGCGCTCTTACTCTTTAAAAATGGTAGCATGAAAGTGTTGGTGGCAACTGATATTGCTTCAAGGGGAATTGATATTGATGGCATCAGTCATGTTATTAATTTTGACCTTCCAAGAGAGGCCGAGAATTATGTTCACAGAATTGGCCGAACTGCCCGCTCCGGACAAGAGGGGATAGCGATCTCTTTTTGTGATGAATCAGAAGTTGGGAGTCTTGAGAAAATTCAGCAAAAGATTCAGACCTATTTGCCATCGGAGAAATTCGAGGGGAAATCAGAACAAGTTAAATTCAACGCCGGTGGAAGAAAAGTGACCGCACCAACTCCGGGCAAGAGCCAGGAGAAAACGGCCTATTTAGATCACTCCAAGCGCCAGCCCAGGTTGAAAGAGGGTGAGAAGTTAGTTCATCCGGGATTTAGAAACAATAAGAAGAAGAAAAGGAAGTAAGATGGAAGACGGACAGTGGTTAAGCACAGAGGATAAAAAGAAAATGGAGTCCTTGAAAAAGGAGCTCTCGAAATTGAAGGCCGAGCACAAGCAGTTTGCCGCCTCCAAATCAAGTCTTACCAAAGAGCAAAAAGAGAGCTGGAAACTCAATTCTCAGAGGACGAATCAAGTCTATATTGAGATTAAGGATCTGAGGTTTAAAAATATTCTTGAGGCCGGTAAATGATGAAATTTCTGGCCCATCGTCTCTCCCGAAGGTATTGTTGAGCCATGAATGAAAGGCCATATTCTCCTGCTTGTGAAACTAATAAAGACCCTATTCTTAATGTTTTAAAAGACGTCATTACTCTAGAGGATCGTCGGCTTCTTGAAATAGGTTCAGGAACCGGTCAGCACGCTGTCTATTTTGCTCCCCATTTTCCTCAAGTTGAATGGTACCCGACCGATGTTTCCGCCAGTCTTAAGGGAATGTCTTTGTGGTTTCATGAGCATCAAATTCGAAATATACAAAAACCGTCTCGGCTTGAGGTTGGAAAGGATGAACTTCCTAAGCTCAAGTTTGATCTGATTTTTACTGCCAATACTTTCCACATTATGCATTGGAAAGAATGTAAGTCACTGATCAAGATGTTTGGCGGACGATTGAGGGAAGGCTCAAGGGTCCTGATTTATGGGCCTTTTAAGTATGATGGTCAGTTTACCTCTGTCGCCCATGAAGAGTTAGACCAGGAATTGAAGGCGAAGGATCCTTCCAGTGGCATTCGGGCCTTCGAAGACGTCAACAACGCCATGATTAAGAATGGTTTTGAGCTGATCCTAGATGTGGATATGCCGGAAAATAATCAGATGTTGGTCTATAATCGCTTAAAGTTTAGACCTTCTTAATGGTCTCCGACCGTGATACAAGGCTCCCATGAAAAGATCTAACGACAAAAGCGCACCATCTCTTGCCCTCTATAACTGGTATCCCGGCCACATGGCCAAGGCCCTGCGTGAGATTAAAGAAAAGTTACGGATGGTTGATATTGTGCTGGAAATCCGCGACGCCAGAGTTCCCCTCGCCTCGGGTAATCGAAATCTTAGCGATAGTTTGGGACAGAAACGAAAACTTATCATTCTTAATAAATCCAATCTCGCCGACGCTAAAATTCTTGAGGAATGGATAAAATGGTTCGACCTTCAGGGCGAGCCGTATTTATTTATTAACTGTTTTGACAGGCCTTCCATGAAAAAAGTTATTTCAATGGCCAAAAAGATCGTGGATACCAATCGAAGAGAATGCAATCCTGATTACGTTGAAACTAAAACTAAATTGAAAATGATGATTGTGGGGCTACCGAATACGGGAAAATCCACGATAATCAATCAGCTTGCCAATAAGAATGCCGTCAAGGTGGCCGATAAACCCGGCCAGACGGTGATGCAACAGTGGATTGTGGTTGATAAGGATATTGAACTGATGGACACTCCGGGAATCATGCCGCCACAAATAGAAAAAGCTGAACACGCCCTTTGGTTAAGTGCTATTCATGCAATCCCTGATGACATTGCCGGTGAAGATGACACCGCCGTTTTTGTTATCAAACATCTCCTTCAGATTAAATCCCCGGAATTTTTAGAACGCTACAATCTTGAATCCGCCGATATCGAGGTGGAAGAAGCCCTTCTGAAAATCGCTACTCTTCGGGGTTGCCTTAAGCAGAAAGGTCTTCCAGATCTGGATAGAGTTTATAAGTTGGTTCTTGCTGAATTTCGTAAGGGTGAACTTGGAAAAACCTGCTTTGGTTTACCTCCTAAGAGCTGACTCTACTCATGCCTTTAGTTGAAAGCTTTACTCAGGTATTATAACGTCCTTTAGTCTCCCTCCGAGCATTCCGATAGGTCTCGATATGTTTCAGACAATCGACCATGTTGGAAAATTCACAGTAGATCTTCACCGTTACTTCAAGGACATTCTTGTTTTTGTCTATTTGAGTTTTCGTTCAACCACACAACTTCGTATGAGAAATTTTCGTCCCATTGTTTTTACCCTGATGTCTCAGATTTATTTCACCGGTTACCAGGCGTTGCCACTTGTGACGTTTATTGCTCTGGCCACGGGAAGTATCATTGTCCTTCAATCCACCGCTCAACTCTCAATTTTAGGTTCTCAGGAAATGATGGGAAACATTCTGGTCGTCACTATTATTCGTGAACTCGGACCACTCTTAACCGCTTTCACTGTGATTGCCCGCTCGGGAACGGCGGTAGCAACAGAGCTGGGGTCGATGCAGGTTAATAAGGAAATCGAGGCCCTGAGGACGATGAGTATCGATCCACTGGGATTTGTCGTCTTTCCCCGAATTGTTGGCGGAGTGATGAGTCTTGTCTGCCTTGCTTTTTATTTTAATTGCATCGCTTTGATCGGAGGTTTCTTTGTTAGTAACTTTGTGAGTGATCTGTCCTTTTCCTTTTATCTCGAGGTTCTTTCTCAGGCGCTGACTCAAGAGGATTTTTTCCTGAATATTTTTAAAAATGCTTTATCGGGTTTTATTATTTTTAGTATCTCGAGCTACCATGGCCTCATGGTTAAGGAAGCTCCCCATGAAATACCGATCGCGACAACAAAGGCCGTCGTCAATAGCATCATGGCGGTCGTCGCTTTTAATTTGTCGATTTCGGTTTATTTATTCTCGCGGGCCTTACCATGAAAAGAATCAATATCGACAGAGTTGAGTTGAAAGGCATGAGTTATTTCTATGATCCGGAGAGTATCATTTTTAAAGATGTTAACTTCGTATTTAAACCGGGTGAGATTCTTTATCTTCAGGGGTCTCGTGGTGCCGGGAAAAATACCTTGATTAAACTCTTATTAGGTCTTCTTCCCCCAACTGAAGGGGAATATCTCATCAACAATATTCGGGTCAATGATTTTAGTCACAAAGAATTTGATCCGTTTCGTCTTAATATTGGCTACTCATTTGATGTCGGCGGGCTTTTAAATAACCAGACTATTTACGAAAATTTTCGGACACTGATTGATTATCATAATTTCCTCGATCAACATGAGCGTTTTGATTACATCACTAAAATGATGGAACGCTTTGAACTTGAAAACATCAAGCATCTGCGGCCGGCGTTTATTTCTTCCAGCGCCCGGAAAGCGGCCTCGGTGTTAAGGGCCTTCACTTTAAAACCGGGCATGATGATCTTAAATGATCCCACCCAGGGTCTGAGTGCTGAACACATACCGAATTTGGTTGAACTGATCAGGGATCACCAACGCCATCATGGGCTGGAGCACATCATTATTTCCAGTGATGATGTTGGACTTATAAACAAGCTCAAGGGAAGAATTGTGAAAGTGACTTCCTCCGGACTGTTGGACGAGGACCAGATAAGGAGCGCAGGATGATGAAATATAAATTTAATCCTTACGAACGCGCGGTCGGTCTCTTTATATCTGTGGCGATCGCAGGATCTTTTTTCGTTGGTATAGGAGTGGCAGTAAAGAAAAACTGGTTCGAAGAAAAAATTGCCTACGTTACTTATGTTGAATCCGCCTCAAATTTAAGGACAGGTAGTTCCGTTTATATGTCGGGCCTCAGAGTTGGAAAAATTGATAAAATCGAAATAGATCTTATCCACAATATTAAAGTCACATTTAGTGTGATTAAAAAATATTCTAAAAAAATGACAGTTGGATCAAAAGTTGAATTCATCAGACCCTTTATCCTCGGAGATAAGGCCCTCACTCTTCATAAGGGTCCCGCTGATTCCAAAATGCTCTTACCGGGAGAGGCCCTTCCGGTGCATGACTCGATGGATATTTTAGAAATGCTGAGCGGGAAAAAACTTGAAAATGTGATCAGTAAAGTTGAGAGCATTTTAAATAACATGGATGACACGCTGGCAATTAGTAAGGACATTGCTCTTCAAATCGGGGACAAAAAGAAACTTAAAAGGGCGCTGGATGATCTGAGTTTTGCCTCCAGCGAAGTCAGAAAAGTCATTCCTCACCTTACTTCAAGGGTGCCGGAATCTTCTCAGCACATGGCCAAGACCATTCAAAATCTTTCCCTCATCACAACTTCTCTCCGGGAAATTCAACCCGAGGGTTCTAAGAAGGCCATTGATCTCTTAAGTGAATCTCTGATTATTTTAAAGGGCATGCAAAAGTCGTTTTTCCTGAAAAGTAATGTGCAGGAAGTGAGAGAAGAATTGGCGGAGGAAAAAAGAGAGAAAGATACCAGGAAACCGGCCGGAGAATAGCACTCCTGATTTCACCGGCCTAGTTAAATTCGTAGTCTCGTCTGCGAGAAGGACTAAGGAGCGTTCCTGAAAGTAAAATTCCCGTGGTCCACGAAGCTTCTTTCTCATACCGACGATCCAGGTCTTCATCCCATCGCATGACAAATAAATTCGCCGTGAGATACATGTTTTTATAAATGTGACCAAAACTCAACCGGCCACCGAGTTTTGACTCGTGAGTTCCATTGGCAAGTAACGAGTAATTTCCAAAAAGAGACGCCGAGAAAACAGGGTAGTCTGGATTTTTCCCATAGTAGTTGAAATCAAGCGAAGAGGATAATGTGAATCGGCTTCTTTCGCTCATACCAATATTAGGTATAACCACACCCTCAGCGGTAATGGATACATCGACTTTCTTATTTTTAAGAATGGAGTACTTGCCACCCACTCCAAAAATTCCTTCCACGTAAATTTCATGTCCTTGTCTTGGAACATAAATTCTGGGACTACTGGTCTTATCAATATTGTGGACTGTTTTCTGAATCCAGGAGTGTAAAGATGGATTTTGCGTACGTTCGTTATAAGACACGCCCAGGACAAGCCATCTATCTCCTTTATCATCAAGAAATTGCCTCGAAGTAACTCTGATCGTTGCCACTTCTTCAATATTCTGGCGCATAGTATCTTCTGGATCAATTTGTTCGGCAAAAAGCCAGTTCTCAAGATCGAGGGTTAAATTACCTTCTGTTCCATTTGCCGTGTAACTAAGAATGATCCCTGTTGTGCGTCCAAAATCATCTGTTTTCGGATAACCAAAGCGCCTTAGCTGCGTACCAGTTAATATGTCATGATCATTAATCGCTATCAGGTCGACTTTTTGATCAACAATTTTTCCCAGAAAAATAGTACGTTTCTCACCAGGAAGATAATGGCTTCCATTTTGGTAAGAGAAATCAAATTCCTTCCCGAGGATAATATTGATCGCCTCTAGACCCTTTATCTGATCATTTGGTTGTCTCTTTAATGAAATAAAAATTTTTTCTAAATCGTTCTTATACCGGGAGAGAATTTCATACGGAGACTCTGACCTGCATTGACCTAAGGTGCAAATAAACTGAAACGCTTCCTGCTCCCTCGTGTGCTCTCTTAATTGGAAGCGTAATCTTTTGACCCAGCTCTGATAGATCATTTGATGAGTGTCGGTTTGGCCGTGGGGAAATCCTGATTTCTTTATGTCAGAAACAATTCCCTCAATCATCTGATGAGGTGGGAGTCCCTTCTTTAACTGGAGTTGATGGACGGCCTTTATTTTCGTGTCGACCATACGCTCAAAGTTTTTTTTCGTTATGTTAAAAAAATTTCTGTTTGTTCTTTGTATCGCTAACTCTTGGACAAGTCTTATGAAACTTAATCTCTTGACGGTTGTCTCGAAGGCACTCTCAATAATGTGGTCTTTTTTGTCCTGATATCTTTGGAGATCGTTCTTTTCTTGGCCAAAGAGCGTTGAGTGTAAACTCTCAGTCATAAGAACATTCTCTATGTACTCTCTGACTTCATTTGAAGTCATGATACTGCTTCCAGTTCTCAAAACCGACCAGTTTGTCTTAACGGACGAGGCGTAGGAGCTACCCAGAAAAAGGGCAATCAATAATATTAAGGTAAATTTAAGTTTTTGGAGCATGTCAATTCCTGGAAATTTAAAACAATTAACACAAGTTGGTCTTTAAAGACTTTAACCATGTAAAATTTGACCTGTTCTGACCTGTTCTGGCCTGTATCCGTCATTGAGAGACAACAATCGATGTTCATTTTGAATGAATTTGCGTAAAAGGGGTGAAAAAAAGGCGGTACTTATGAAATCAAAATTTTTAGCTGTTCTTATGTCCTCATTTATTTCGACCCTGGTTCATGCCTACAATAAAACAGTAGACCATGTTGATATTAACAGGTTTATGGGGGACTGGTACGTGGTCGCCGGCAGATTCACTTCTTTCGAGAAAAATGTCTTTAATGCCGTTGAAACCTATAAGTGGAATGCCCAGGCCAATCGCATTGACATTGATTTTCGTTTTAACAAGGGGTCTCTCACCGGACCAGTTAAAAGACTTCCTCAAAAGGCTTGGATTTTAAATAGAAAGACCAATGCCTATTGGAAAGTTTCACCGATGTGGCCTTTAAAGTTTGATTATCTTGTGATTGGTCTTGGAGAGGATTATGAATGGACTGCTATTGGAGTACCTAATGAAGCCTATCTCTGGGTCATGGTAAGAGATCCTCAAATGCCAAAAGAAAAAATTGACGCCATCTTAGATGATCTTTCACGGGAAAATTATAATACGGATAATATTGTTTATGTTGAGCATGATAAGAAATAAAAAGATCTTCTGATAGATTACCGAATCGGAGAAAATCCGATTCGGTATTAATCTTTTAAGTTATTTTGGCATCAGGACTGTATCCAAGACATAGATCACTCCATTTTTTACCAGAACTTTTCCCATGACTTTAGAATTGTTGATGTACAGGTGAGACATCTTTCCAGAAAATTTTTCTGTCACTTTAACTTTCTGACCCTGAACCGTCTGGACCCAGCGAGTGTTAATGAGCTCTTCCTCACTTAGTTCCCCTGATACCACATGGTAGGTTAAAATTTTCGTTAGAAGCGGTATATTCCCCAAGAGAATTTCAATCGTACCGGCAGGTAATTTGGCAAATGCCGAGTCAGTAGGTGCAAAGACAGTAAAG
>CAXNNO010000060.1:0-9181 GCA_964203555.1 Bacteriovoracales bacterium | reverse complement strand
CCCTCTGCGGCACTTGCCGGGTTAGTAGCACCCATGAATTCACGGTTTTTTGCCACTGCGTTTTCACCTTCAAGAACCAAGAGCATCACTGGTCCTGAAGTCATGAAATTGACCAACTCTCCAAAGAAAGGTCTCTCTTTGTGCTCGATATAGAATCCCTCGGCCTTCTCTTTAGAAAGGCGAGCAAATCTTGAAGCTGATATACGAAGACCATTTTTTTCAAAATGGGCAATAATATTACCAATGTTGTTATCCAGAGTTGAGTTCGGTTTAATGATTGAAAATGTTTTTTCGATGGCCATATAAGCTCCTTATTTTTTGTGTCTTACTTCTTTAATACTTCTGCAACTTTTTGTCCAAGTTCCGCAGGTGATCGAGCAATAGTAACGCCACATTCCTGTAGAATTTTAAACTTCGCCTCAGCAGAATCATCCTCTCCTGAAATAATCGCCCCTGCATGACCCATTCTCTTGCCCTTTGGAGCAGCAGCACCTGCAATAAAGCTCACAACTGGCTTGGTCATATTGGCCTTAATCCAACGGGCCGCATCTGTTTCTGCCGTTCCACCAATCTCGCCGATCATGATCACGGCCTTGGTATCAGGGTCGTTCTGAAACATTTCAAGACAATCAATGAAGTTAGTTCCATTAACAGGGTCACCGCCAATACCAACGCAAGTCGATTGACCGATTTCACGCTGAGTAAGCTGATAAACAGCCTCGTAAGTTAGCGTCCCAGATCGGGAAATGACCCCTACATGACCTGGCATATGGATATGACCTGGCATGATGCCAATTTTGCATTCACCCGGAGTAATAACACCTGGGCAATTCGGACCAATTAGTCGAGATTTGGACCCTCTCAAGGCAGACTTGACCTTGATCATATCACCAACAGGGATCCCCTCTGTTATACAAATAATGAGAGGAAGTTCTGAATCAATGCATTCGATGATGGCATCAGCAGCAGCAGGAGGTGGAACGAAAATCATGGCCGCATTGGCCTGAGTTTCCTTGACCGCTTCATAGGTTGTATTGAAGACAGGAATTCCTTCATGAACAGTCCCACCCTTGCCAGGTGTTACGCCTCCAACCACATTCGTACCATAGTCTCTTGATTGTAGCGTATGGAATGTTCCCTGTTTACCAGTGATTCCAATCGTTATGAGGCGAGTATTTCGATTAATTAGAATGGCCATATTATTTTCCTCCCTTAGCAGCCGCGACTGCTTTTTGAGCAGCATCAGCGAGGTCATTGGCCGAAGTGATTTTTAATCCGGATTCAGCAAGAATTTTTTTACCAAGTGCAACGTTTGTACCTTCAAGTCGAACAATTAAAGGCACCTTCACTCCTAGCTCTTTAGCGGCGTCGACGACTCCATTGGCAATGATGTCACATTTCATAATGCCACCAAAAATGTTAACGAGGATTGCCTTAACGTTGCTATCCTGAAGAATAATAGTGAAAGCTTTTTGAACTGTCTCTTTAGTGGCACCGCCGCCTACATCAAGAAAGTTAGCTGGTGAACCGCCGTGAAGCTTCAAAATATCAAGAGTCGCCATGGCCAGACCTGCTCCATTCACCAGGCAACCAATGTTCCCTTCGAGTGAAATGTAGGAAAGACCAAATTTACCGGCCTCAAGTTCTTGGGCCGACTCTTCGGTTACATCCCTCATGGCCTCAATTTCAGGATGACGAAAAAGAGCGTTGTCATCAAAATTGAATTTACCGTCAAGAGCAAGAACTTCTCCCGCCTTCGTTGTCACGAGGGGATTAATTTCGGCAATTGAACAATCTTTTTCAACATAGAGTTTGTAAAGGCCTTCAAAAAATGACATGGCCTTTTTAAGGGTGTCTCCCTTAAGACCAAGAGCATAGCCAAGTTTGCGTCCGTGGGCAGCAGTCAAACCAGTAGAAGGATCAATGTGACATTTGATAATTTTTTCCGGACTCTCATGGGCAACTGTCTCGATCTCCATCCCACCTTCAGTAGAAACCATCATTGCGATTTTTCCCACTGTCCGATCAAGCACGATACCACAATAGTATTCATGGTCGATATCGCAACCCTGTTCAACCAAAACCTTTAAAACTTTCTTGCCCTCTGGTCCGGTCTGATGAGTAACAAGCTGCATGCCAATAATTTCTTTAGCATGCTTTTCAACTTCCTCCAGAGAGCGGGCAAGTTTTACACCGCCACCTTTACCTCGACCACCGGCGTGTATTTGAGCTTTTACCACCCAAATACTCCCACCTAGTTTTTTTGCTACATCTACGGCTTCGGCTGGAGTGTTGGCCACGCCACCTTTTAAGACCGCGATGTTAAACTCTCGCATCAGGTCTTTGGCCTGGTACTCATGAACATTCATTGGCTCTCCTTAAAACTACATTTGAATTAGGACAATTATAGGCATTTTCCAAGCTCAGACAATGAAAAGGTCTTGAAAAACGATTAACCATGGGGGCATGATAGAGGCGCGAGGTGTTATGAAAAAGTATGCAATTGTTCATCCGGCCGTTTTTAAACTTGATGGTGGGGCCATGTTTGGAATCATTCCGAAACCACTCTGGTCAAAACTCATTCCTGCCGACGAGCAGAATCGTATTCAATTGAGTCTTCGTGTCATGTTAATCCAAACAAAGCACAGAAATATTCTCGTTGATACGGGAATTGGGGATTACCATGGTGATAAATTTGACGATCGCTTTGGAGTCCTTGGACCCAAAAACCCGCTTGTTGAGGCGCTGAGGACAAGATTCAATTTAGGCCCGGAAGATATTTCTGACTTAATAATAACCCACTTACATTTTGATCACGTGGGTGGTCTGGGGAAAAACCAGGGAACGCATGAACCACTTTTCCCCAATGCGACACTTCATCTCCATCGCCAGCACTATGAATATGCCCTTCATCCAACTCCAAGAGATGCGGGATCATTTCAGTCTCTCTATTTTAAACCATTAATAGAAAAAGCAATCCAAAATGGAAAAGTGAACTGGCTTGAAGGCGAAGAGGGCGTCATTCTCAATGATGAAGATGATCATATCTTCTTTAAATGCTCTCATGGGCATACCCCATGGCTGGTTCATCCATTTGATGAAAAGTTTATTTACATGGCCGACCTCGTTCCGACGAGTGCTCACATATCAGTTCCCTGGGTCATGGGTTATGACATTTCACCAGGCAGGACGACTTTTGATAAAATCCAGTTTTACGCATTTATCATTGAAAAAGACCTGACAATGATATTGGAGCATGATGTGAAAGCATGGGGCTGCAAAATAAGAAAGAAAGCGGATTCTGACTACGAGATATCTGAAATATTTCCTACGGGTTCCCTCGATCCAGAGAAACCCGAATTAATTTCTGGCCAATATCTTTTTTCAACCCCGCAAATGTAGATTTTACTTTTGTAGACATCTTTGCGAGGTCTTTTTTTGAAGGATTCTTTTTTAGTTTTTGAAACTCTTCAATAAACTTCATTGACTCATAGCCTATGTTTTTTGAAGTTAATTTCACTAAAAGCTCATAATTTCTTTTTGAGTAAGATCTGGAGGAGTCCAGCTTTTTAAAATAATTTTCATTTTCAATAACAAATGACGTTAAAAAAGATCCGAAACTTTTAGCATAAAGAGTGACCATTGGTTTAATTTTTTTTTCAAAGGATGAAGGATCGTTTTCAAGAAAATCCAGAAAATGCTGTTCAATCTGAAGGCTTATCGCTTCGAGAGTTTGAAACTTTTGCTGAAGATCTTGCCAGAAATGAGCATAAAGCTCTTTTTCCTTTCGTTTCACTTCATTTTTTTTATCTAAGACTGACTCCAGGTTCTTATAAAAGTCTTCTGGTCCCTTTGAAAAAAGTACGACCCGAACCCTCGCGAGGTAATCCTTCCGCGGAACTGAAAACCAATTCATGATTTGAGGAACAAAACCATCCCACTCACAATCGGTTGCCTTGATGTCCATTTCGTAAAGCCCCGGGATGATCCTATTTCCTGTCTTATAGTCAAAGGCCGATAGCTCAGCGACATGACCAAAAAGAAACCCTGAGGAACTAAATGAAACTTTATCCTGCTTCAAAGACAATAATCCATCTTTTACGGAGGTAAATATCGCTTCAATCTTACAACTTTGATACGACGAAGTCACAAGCCAAAGATGAGAATGATCCTGGGGCATGTACTCCTTGAAAAAAATATCCTTGCTCCAACCATCAAAAGTGTTTTCCCTTAGAATTCGCTGATGTAGGTCGAGAGACATTTTTGGTAAACGGGTTAGATGAAAACTCTCCCTACTTTTAATATAAAAACCGATTCCAACGATCATAAGAGTTGTCGCCACTGTCGTGAGAATAACCGGCATAGATAAGACGAAGTGTTGGAAGGTTTTTTTTAATACGACTTCCTCAACCGGATCATTTTCAGGGTTGCTGGCCTCAAAAGGAATGGGGGGAATCTCATCGGTCTCAGCTGATGGAAAATTTGGAATTTTGTCCATGAGCTCCGAATTCAAAACAGCAACACTCATAGAAACCGGATCGGCCAGTCCTTCGGCCCAGATTTTAAAATCCTGGGATATTTGTTTTTTATTTTTCAGATGAATAAGATTTTTCAAAGAATACGGGCCTTCATGGCCCGTAGGCAGAAGGATGAACCATCTTAGAGAATCCTTGTCAGTCCAGTCAAAATTTGACAACTTCATCATATAACCATTTGGAAATAAGAAGATTTTATGACGAACGCCTCCATCACTCAATCACAAAAACGTTTTGAAGAGTCAGTTGGTAAATTATTTGAAGCTAATCTGACTAAAACTCAGAGATGTCTCTTCCTTTCAAGCTCCACAGATGTGGGCGTCATAAGGAATGGAGGCAGAAACGGAGCAAGGTTTGCCCCGAAATCTTTTTTATCAACTTTTAAAAAATTCACATTGACCAACGAGGTTAGAAAGTATTCTTTTGAATCGATTGAGGTCTCTCGTCATGAAGAGGAGATTGAGGATTTTCATTCCGCTCAACTTAAGGAATCAGAAAGGATATCATCCATCCTGGACAAAAATCCTGGCGCGAGGATATGTCACATCGGTGGTGGACATGACCATATTTATCCCCTCTTGGTTTCTCTCGAGGCAAGATTTGATAATATCATTGTTATTAATATAGATGCCCATGCGGATACAAGAACTGACCTGACCTTCAGTTCCGGAACACCTTTTAGGCAATTTGCCGAGCAAACCAAGGGTCATTTCAACCTTTTTCAGATTGGACTCCATCCTTTTGCAAATTCCATGTCGACTCTTACACCCCTTAGCTGCGAGTCTCACATCTTATGGAGAAATGACTTTTCCGGACCCGCCCTTGATCAAATCTTTAAGGAAATAAGTGATCTGACTCATCCCAGGACGGCAGTAGTTTACAGTCTTGATGCTGATGCCTTGTCGGCGAGTGAAGTTCCTGGAGTCAGTGCCGTCAACCCATCTGGTCTGACAAAAAAGGATTTAATGGAAATCTGGAATCGTTATGTCGCACTTCCGATAACTCATCCGCCCATTTTAGGTATTTATGAACTCAATCCCATTTACGACTCATTGGCCAGTTTGAGCATGAGAACGATTGGAAGTTTTATATTCGAGACGTTATAAAAAAAAAAGCCCATCACTATCGATGGGCTTTTTTTTCGAGAGACTAAGTAGAAGCCAAAAAAATCCTTTCTTTAACTCCAACACACACACATAGAAGTAGGTAGCAAATTTGATGCCAAACGGGAAAGTGAAGTTTAAGGACAAATTAATTCTACTTTACAGTCGCTTAACGCGGCACAACCCCAATAGTTAAGTCAAAAAAATGACGACTATGTATGGATCAGTGTCAAAGGCGCAACACCCATGATTGAATTTTATCCGAGTTCGCACATCAGTTTTTACTTCAAAAAACATTCCATTCCGAGCATAATGCGGGAGTTAAATATCATTCCCTACGTTTTTTATTACTTCAAAGGAGAAGTTAAATGTTCACACGTGCTTTTTTTACAACTCTTATGGTTGCTCTTCTTGCTGTTGGTTGTGCTTCAAACAAACCAAAAAATGATCAAGACGCTGCAGCTTCAAATGGTGCAAACGCTGGTCTTTCTTTAGAATTAAACGGTGATTCTGATAACGGCAAGGCCGGTGGTCTTCAAACTGTTTTCTTTGGTTTTGATTCATCAGATCTTGAAGGTGATACAAAGGATTCAGTTAAGGCCAATGCAGACTTTCTTAAAACAAATGCTAACGTTGATGTACAGGTTGAGGGTCATTGCGATGAGCGCGGTGGACGTCAATACAACCTAGCACTAGGCGAGCGCCGTGCTAAGGCCGTTAGAGATTACCTCATTGCTCTTGGTGTTGAATCAAAAAGAATTTCTACAATTTCTTACGGTTCTGAGCGTGCAAAAGTTGAAGGTCATGACGATGCAGCATGGTCACAAAACCGTCGCGCAAACTTCGTTGTAACCGCTAAATAAGGTTAGATGAAGTTATTTCTCCTTTCTTTATTATTCATTTTAGGTTCGTGTGGTTTAGCGACCACACGACCTAAAGTTGAAATGAGCCTGGCCCAAGCTGCTTTTATGGCGGCAAAGGAAGCAGGTGCAGATGTTCACGCTCCTAATACCTACCGAAAAGCAGAAGATTTCTACCTCAAGGCCAAGTCCGCTTATCGCAGAAAATATTTCAATAAAGCTCAGGAATACGCCCTTCTTTCTAAAAAATATTCAGAACAAGCCGAATATCAGGCCGTCAGAAAAAAGGCGCTTGAAGGTAATGCGGAATAAGAAAAATTCTTGTATAATTAATATACATCATTGAATTGAGGTATATTAAATATGACTAGATTTTTTCTAATAACATTCTTGTTTGTGATTTCCACTTCATGCATCAAAACAGCGGAACAAGTTCAGCGTGAAAAACGTTTCGAATCCATGTCCGATCAAGTAGGTGATACTCAAGGCCTCGTTGCTGATTTACTCGCACAGATGAAATCGATGCAATCTCAGCTGGATAAAATGAATGGCCGACTAGAAGAAATGGAGCATCGACAAGGCAAGATGAATCCAGAAGATATGGCCAAGATGAATGAAAACCTTAACTTCCTGAAAATTCAACAAGAGGGAGATGCAACCCAACTTGTGCAGATTCAAAATGAATTAAAAGGACAGCGCGCCTTTATAGAAAAAGTAACCGCCAGTCTTGGTTCAGTCTCAGAGAATAGAGCTTCGGTGACTAAATCTTCAAAAAAAAAAGGCGCAAAGACTGAATTAACTGAATCGCTGAATCTGATCAAGAATAATAAATTCAACGAGGCCAGAACTGAACTTGAAGGATTGATTGATCATAAGGACCTTAGCCCGGGGGATAAAAACAGAGTGCTCCATGGATTAGGCAGGACGGAGTTCTACTCAGGTAATCATGAGAAGGCGATGATTTATTTTAGCAAGGTTTTTACAAAGTTCCCAAAAGCATCATTAGCACCAAGCAGTCTGTTATTTATAGGCAAATCACTTGAGAAGATGGGAAAAAAAGATGAAGCAAAACAAGCGTTCCAAAAAGTCGTAGAAGACTATAGTGGTACTAAAGAGGCGAATGAAGCCAGAAAAGAACTCTAATAGTCCAAAAAGAATTATTTTAGGTATCGAAACGAGCTGTGACGATACCTCAATATGTATTTTTGAGGCCAGCGACTCCCCGAAAGTACTAGCTCTCAATAGTTTTAATCAAGACTTTCTTCTTGCAAAATGGGGCGGCGTTGTTCCTGAACTTGCTGCCCGATCACACGTCAAAGCACTTCCCCCTTTACTGGACATTTCTTTTAAAGAGGCCGGCATTTTACCGGAGGATATTACGGAAGTGGCCGTCACCACTCATCCCGGTTTAGTTGGCTCTCTTTTAACAGGTATCAATCTTGCAAAAACCTTTGCCCTCATTCGAGAAATACCTATTATTCCAGTGAATCACCTTTATGCTCATCTTGAAGCGATTCATCTTACCGAAAAAGTTTTGTATCCTTATATGGGACTTTTAGTCAGCGGAGGTCACACCGCTTTTTTATGGGTCAAAGGTCCTAATGAAATGGAAGTTCTTGGAACAACCCTGGATGATGCTGCTGGGGAAGCCTTTGATAAGGGTGGTAAAATGATGGGTGTTGGATACCCTGCCGGAAAAATTATTGATGAACTTGCAAAAACTGGTGATAACAGAAAGTTTGATTTTCCTATTTCATATTTAAGAGATCGACCTGGAAAGATGAGCTATTCGGGATTGAAAACATCCCTTAGGGTGAGATTGCAGAAGATGTCACCCGAAGAGATACAAAAAGAACTGCCACATTTAGCGGCGAGCTACCAGGAGGCGATTGTTCAGACGTTGAGAATTAAGGCTTCTGAAATTATCGAAAAAATCCTCAATCAAAAAGTGAAAACTTTTGATACTCCCATTGTCATCGGTGGCGGAGTGGCCTGCAATTCAAGACTACGAACTGTTATGCAGGAGCATTTCAGAAATGTTTACATAGTTAAGCCGATCTATTGCACTGATAATGCGGGAATGGTTGCAAATTGGGCGGCAAGAGTTCCGGAACTATTAGTTCAATTTCCTGAATGCTTATCTTTGGATGCTCAGTCTCGTTTTATGGAGAAGAAATAATGGGTCACCGCTTTCCGATGGCCAATAAAAGTTTTGGCCAGCACTTTCTTAATAGCCCTTCCGTTATAAGTAAAATCACCTCCCCGCTTCCTCAAGGGACTGATGCTATTTTAGAAATTGGGCCAGGGCCCGCTGTTCTTACTTCACATCTAGCGAGCTACAAGCTTCCTATGTTTGTGATTGAGATGGATGAACGCTTTGTTGAAAATCTTACTCCGGTTGTTGGACTGGGACACATTTTTAGACAGGACGCTCTCCTTTTTGACTGGAAAAAATTTCTTGATGATCACCCTTTTAGGTCAATCTGGTTAGTTTCAAATCTTCCCTACAATGTCAGTGTCCCGCTTACTCTTTCTTTTTTAAGAATTCCTGAAATAACACATATGACTCTCATGTATCAGAAAGAAGTCGCACAAAAAATACTTCCCAATGATCCCCGGAATGCGATGGGATCGCTTCACGTTATGTGTCTTTCCCAGTTTGACCTGAAGCATGTTGCCTATG
>CAXNNO010000059.1:0-9461 GCA_964203555.1 Bacteriovoracales bacterium | reverse complement strand
CAACTCGTTCATCTTGGCAAACTGCTTAAGGATCTGGGTGTTTCCCATAATGATGGTTAGGGGATTATTAATTTCATGTGCAACTCCCGCTGCCATTTCTCCGAGTGATGACATCTTGGCGGCGGAAATAATTTGAACTTGCTGCTCCTGAATGACCTTCTCATGCGCTCGCTGGACCGAGATATCCAGACCGATTCCAATGGATTTTCCGGACGAGAGCCTGACATTCATCCAGGAGGTGGGAACTGTGGTGCCCATTTTAGTTCTCGTCTCAAAGGCCATCCAGTCAGTTGATTTAGGTAGAGACATAAAGTCCAGAACCTCTTTGTATTTATCTGGATCCGGATAGAAATCCTCCAGAAGGTTTCTGGAGCGGGCCTCTTCCACGCTCCACCCCAGCATTTTTTCAAATGACGGATTTGCCCATTCAAATTGTCCTTTTTCATCATAGACAGTAAGAAGAATGGGCACATTGTTGACGATCGTTTCAAATTTCTCTTTTTGCTCTTCTATGACGGATTGATATTTGATTTTATCAGTAATATCACTAGCGATTCCGACGGTGCGATAAATGACACCATCTTCTTTTCTGATGGCAAAAGCGCGGTCCTGGATCCACTTGACCTCTCCTCTGGGCGTAATAATCCTGTATGTTTCATTATAGGTACCCTCCGACTGCTTACTAAAGGCAGATGTAATTCTTTCCCGATCTTCGGGATGGATCGCATCAATAAAGGAATGAGGGTTTTCATAAAGCTCCAGGCAACTTCTTTCCCATATTTTTTCGTAACTCGGACTGATGTAAACGACATTGGACTTTTCGATATCGGTCATCCAGACCACATCTCCGATGTTGTTTGCAATCAGGTCTAATTTTTCTTTTTCCTGTCTTAAATTTTCCTGAGCGATCTTTCTGTCATGAATATCAGTGATGGTGCCGGTTGTTCCAATAATCGAGTTGTCTCTGGCAAGAGTTAACCGGGCAAAGACTTCGACCCATCTGAAAGTTCCGTCACTTCTGATGTAGCGAATTTCATGCCGACAATCATTTTTTTCTCGATTGATGAGGGGTTGAAATTTTTCATCATTCATTTTCCGGTCGTCAGGGTGAACATAATCCAGAAATTTTTTTCCAATCGAGCCGTTGAGGTCGTGCCCGAAGACTTCAGTCCAGGCGGGACTTAGATAGGTCCATAAACCGGTTGTATCGGTCTGGAAGATGATCTCTTTGAGATTTTCAATGAGATTTCGATACCCATTTTTTCTTGTCGGAATTATTCCTGATGTTTGCGTCTGGAGGTTCAATGATCTGGAAAGTTCCAATTGTACAATGACCTGGCGTGATAAGGCCTCAAGGGCGAGGAGCTCCGCCTGACTTAAGGTTCTTGGTTTTTGGTCGGCGATGCAAATGGTCCCTATAAAATGCCCCTCTTGGGTTCTAAGGGGGATACCAGCATAGAAGGCAATGCCATGACTTGAAGTCACAAAGGGATTACTGGAGAAGCGGGAGTCCTTCTTACAATCCTCTACGACCAGAACTCCTCCGTGGGCAATGGTATGAGTGCAAAAAGATTGATCCCTTGGTAATTCCAGAAGATCGATACCGATACGGGATTTAATCCAGACTCGATCCAGATCAACGAAGTTAATGGAGGCAATGGACGTTTTGCAGATAAATTGCGCCAGTAATGTTAAATCATCATAAGACTGCTCCGGGGGTGAGTCCATGATGCCGTATTCGTAGAGGGCCTCGAGGCGATCTTTTTCTTTCATAGTGAGTCCTGATGTCTTTCGCTCAAATTGATTAATTTAGTTTATTTAAAAGTTATTATCGCACTTTTTAAAAACCCCTTAACTAATTTTTTGTGTAAATGACAAATAAAACCCATTCATTAAGATTAATTAAATATTTTAGTAATTGATTAATATTCATGCCCCGAAAGATTCCAAGATACCGTCAAATCCCTATCATGGGAGGACTAAGAGGAAGTCATGGTTAGCTTTCATTTTGATTTTATACGTGTCACGATTATTATTATTTTCTACCTAGCGGGATTTATCCTCGCCCTTAATGCCGTCTTTCAATCCCGAACTCCGCAGGGCACGATGGCATGGATACTTGCCCTTTTATGTATACCCTTTCTTGCTGTTCCTATCTTCCTTTTATTCGGAAAAAAAAAGATCGAAGATTATGATCATTATGAGAACGGTCTTACAGACATAAGAAGAAAAATTGAATCCGCCTTGTCTGAATTTAAAATACTTACAGACACCGCCTCTCTCCGTTACATCCTCTCCAATTCAAATCTTTCTTTCCTGAAAGGTAACTCTCTGAGCCTTTTGTTTGATGGCCACGAGACCTTTGAAGAAATGCTCTCCTCAATTAAGAAGGCCAGAAAGTACATCTTTTTACAAATGTACATTTTTAGAACGGATAAAATTGGAACAGTCTTTGCCGATGAACTTAGGGCGAAAGCGAGTCAGGGGGTGAAAATTTACATTCTCTATGAGCGGCTTGGAATCCATATGTCGAAGAAGGTTTTAAGAGACATGAAATCATCGGGGATTTCGCTGGGAGTTTTTTCGCCTATAAGGCTCAATAAACTTCAGCTTAATTTCCGAAATCACAGGAAACTTTTAATCATCGATGGTGAGACGGGATTTTTTGGAGGGATCAATATTGGCGATGATTATTTGGGTCGTTATCCTGAGATTGGTTTCTGGCGGGATACTAATATTCGTATCCGCGGGCCCACGGTGGGACTTTCGCAAATAGATTTTATTAAAGACTGGAAGTATTCACAAAATGAAGAAATTACCTGTGATATTCTCGGGCCTTTTTCTTGCGGGGATTCAGATGTCCTTCTTCTGAATTCTGGACCGGCCGAGGAGAGGCCTTTAAATCTTTTGCAACATATCGGCCTCATCAATTCTGCCAGAGGTCGTTTATGGATAGCAAACCCCTATATTATTCCCCCTCAGGGCATCATGGATGCACTATTCATCGCTGCCATCAGGGGAGTCGATATCAGGCTTCTCGTGCCTGAAAAAAGTGATAACAGGTTTGTCGCTCTAGCAATGGAAATCTATCTTGAAAGACTCCTGAAGGCCGGAATCAGGGTTTTTAAATACTCACGCGGAATGATGCACCAGAAAGTTCTTCTGGTGGATGACAATCTTGCAGTGATTGGATCATCAAACCTGGATTTTAGAAGCATGCATATTAATTTTGAAAATTCAATTGTGACTGATGACATGACTATTATAAAGGAACTTGACCTCGCTTTAAGGCAAGATTTTGATTTCTCAACCGAATTGGACATCTCCGAATTTAAGCTCATGAGCTTCGGCCGGAGATTGGCGACTCATCTTGCCAATAGTGTTGCCCCGATTCTATGAAACCTTGATGTAAATTAAACTAATGATGGTCACAATCATCCAGAGTGTAAGGGCAAATGCAAAAGGTTTGATGCCAATTTTTTTCATCTTCGTCATATCAAAGGACAGGCCGATAAGAAAAAGTGTGATTGCAAAACCGGTTTTGGAAATAATGAAAAAAATACTTTGAAATTCAATTAAGGGAGATATAAACGTAAAACAAAGGGACATCCCAAGAAAACCCAATACAAACCACGGAATCGTGATCTTATTCTCTTTTCTTTTCCAGAGAATGCTAAAAATAAGCGTAATAGGTATGATCCATAACGCTCTTGTGAGTTTGAGTGTTGTCGCAACTTTGAGTGCTTCTTCTCCAAAAAGTGAAGACGCCGCAACCACTGAACTTGTGTCATGGATGGCCAGTGCGGCCCAAACGCCGAAATCAGACTGAGTCAACTGAAGAAAATTTCCCAGCAGGGGAAAAATAAAAACAGCAATAGTATTCAGTGAAAAAACTATCGCGATTGCGACCGTAATAATGACGGACTCGGCCGCCAGAACCGGTGCCAGGGCACCTATCGCACTTCCTCCGCAAATCGCCGTTCCCATGGTTAAGAGTATCGCAAGTTTTTGATCGATCTTAAAAAATAGCATGGCAATATATCCGAACAAAAAAACGGACACAATACTGATCAAAGTTACGAAGAGACCCCCGGTCCCTTGCTCAATAACGGAAGAAAAATTCAGGGAAGATCCAAGGAGTATGACACTTCCCTGAAGTAACCTCGACGCCCACAGCTTGGAAATAAATTGTATGTTGGGTTTTTTTATGGCGACAAAAGAAAGCACGATTCCGGCCGCAAGCGCCCATTGGGGTGAAATAATCATGGTTTCTTAGTTGGGAGTTGATTTTTTAATTCCATGTAACCGCCAATGTTTTCTGAAGGAATAGCGTGTTCTTTGAGAATGGTTTCAACTCGACCAGACCTTTTTCCCGAACGGCAATAGAGGAAGATTTTCTTCCCTTCGGTTATTTTTTTAAAGGATTCAGTCCACTCTTTGTCCGACTCAAACTTTGAAAGCGGAAACCATTTCGCATGTTCGATCATGCCCTCCGCAATTTCATCTTTTTCTCTCACGTCAATTAAGACGGCACTACCTTTTTGCGCCAGCGAAAAGGCTTCCTTGGGAGATGTTCCTGCAAAAAGGTTAAAACTTAATGCAACCAGCATCATGATGAAAATCTTCATTATTGTTCCCGCCTATGTTTGAAAATAACTACGCTTATTGGAATTATATAAATTTAATATTTATTGTCATGAGATTTAAAAAACAAATCAGTGCGTTGTGTGTTTCTATGGCCGATCAATGGTTTTGGAGTATAATGTTTTTCCATTTCATGCCCGGAGAAATTCAGTGCAAATTAAAGACATACTTATTCCTGGACTTAAAACCATCTCTATTGACGCCACAATGGTTGAGGCCCAGAGGATTCTTCAAGAACATCATTTTCGTCATCTTCCTGTTTCAGATGGACAAAAGCTCGTTGGCATTTTAAGTGACAGGGACGTTCAAAGAGCGATGACCGTCATCATCTCGCCGGAAACTCATAAATCTCAAAATCTCATCCAGGGTCACAAGAAAGTTTCTGAATACATGTCTTCTCCGCTCCATAAAATGAAAAATACAGAACTTGTTTCAACACTCGTAAGGGAACTTGTGAATCGTAAAGTTTCCTGCTTCATCATTGAGGATGAGTCCTCATCTGACATTGGTATTATCACCACTGAGGACTTGATGATACTCCTTCTTGATCTTCTGCAATCAAAACCCCGGCCTATGACAATACTGAAGAAAATGTTTAGAATGACTTGAGTCTGAACTGATTAAATTATTTCATTTAATGAATTTTTTACTTGAAATGATGGTCTCTGCAAAAAGTGCCGTGTACATCGAGAACAAGGCAAGCCCGATTAGCATCAGAAATATACTCAAGACCTTCCCGGCATCCGTCACAGGGACGATGTCCCCATAGCCAGTTGTCGTGGCCGTTGCAAATCCCCACCAAATGGCATCCATGTAGCGCTCCACCCTAGGGTTGATTTGATGCTCAAGTGCCCAGAAGAGAAGTCCGCAAAAAAAGATTAAGCTATTTCCCATGATTGTAAGCATTATAAAAAAGGGTGACTTAACGAGAAATGTTATTTCGGTGAAGAAAATTCTGAAATGGGTAAAAATACTTACCATGTTACGCCCTCGGCAAATCCAGAGAAAAAAAAGATGTCTCTTTAAATTATCTTTTGAAGAAAGCATGATGGCAATCCTAGGAAAATGCAATCTAATTTAAGAGGAAAGTGAGTAAAAAAAGAAGGTTCAAGTGACCAGAGAGGCAAGAACAATTTATCCATGGTCATGTCACGTATCAGATCTTGAGAGAAGTTTTGAGTCCTCAAAATCGTTGGGTCTTAACCCTGAGCAAGTTATCAGAGCACTTGAAATTTATGGAAAAAATAGTCTCAAGACTGAAAAGGAAATCGGCCACTTTACGATATTTCTGAGGCAATTCAGAAATCCCATGGTTTATCTTCTTTTTAGCGCCACTCTGGCCGCCCTCGTTCTGGGTGAAAAACTCGATGCAATAGCCATTTTAACCATTCTTATTTTAAATTCAGTTATCGGATATTTTCAGGAGGCCAAGGCGAGTGTAGCAATCGCTGCTTTAAAAAAACTCTCTGTTCCCAGCGCTAGAGTGATCAGAGAGGGGAGTGTCAGAGTCATTCCTTCAGAAAATGTTGTTCCAGGTGATGTCTTGCAATTGGAGGCAGGGGATTATGTCACTGCGGATGCAAGAGTCATTGAAGCTTTTCAATTAACTGCGGACGAGACCCTCTTAACTGGGGAATCATTGCCCGTAAAAAAAACAGATAACATCATCGATAGAGATGCCATTCTAGGTGATAGAAAAAATATGCTTCACGCTGGGTGTGCTATCAGCAGTGGATCCGGAAAGGCAATTGTGATTGCGACGGGAATGAGAACTGAGATTGGTCAAATTGCTGAACTCCTGGAAGAAACGGATCTTAAAAAGACACCATTGCAGATACGGCTTAATATTCTGAGTAACAAACTCATCATGCTTGGTGGTGTCGTCATCATCCTGGTTGTTATATTAAGATATCTTGAGGGTGGGTCGTGGTTTGGGATTTTGATGTCTGCGATCAGCCTTGCAGTCGCTGCCATTCCGGAAGGACTCCCGACTGTCGTGACTCTGGCCCTGACTCTTTCGATCAGAAGAATGACAAAACGGCATGTGATTGTGAGAAACCTCTCGGCCGTCGAAACATTAGGGTCCACGGATGTTATTTGTACAGATAAAACGGGTACGCTTACTACGGGAGCGATGAGTGTCAGAGAAATGTTCCTACTAGATATCGCTAAGACGAAACATTTTTATGAAGCGATGGTTCTTTGTAATAACGCATCTATTGATAACGGTGGTTCCGGGGATCCGACTGAGAGGGCGCTCCTGGATTTTGTAAATAAGGAGAATTTTCCACTTAAGGCGTTACAATCTAGGTATCCCCGGGTTCATGAGTGGAGTTTTGAGAGTAATCGTAAAA
This sequence comes from Bacteriovoracales bacterium, assembly GCA_964203555.1. Classification (GTDB taxonomy): domain Bacteria; phylum Bdellovibrionota; class Bacteriovoracia; order Bacteriovoracales; family Bacteriovoracaceae; genus Peredibacter. The sequence goes on along the minus strand of CAXNNO010000059.1, from coordinate 2,463 downwards.
GAATGAGTGTGGCCATTTACGACGAAGAGGGAGTGAAAATAATAACGAAGGGAGCACCTGAGGGTCTAGTTGAATTGTGTCACCTCAGCGAAGTTGAGAAGAAAATAATAAAAGAAAAGATCATTGAATTAACTTCCAAGGGGCAGCGTCTTCTGGCGTTCGCAGAAAAAAAAGGGGAAGTTATCCCGGAGGTCGAAAAAGTTGAAGTTGAGCTGGAGTTTCTTGGTTTGATCGCTATGGCCGATCCTCCTAAGGCTGAAACGATTGAGGCCATTAAAAAATGCAAAAGTGCGGGCATTAAAATCGTGATGATTACCGGAGATCATCCTGTCACCGCCAAGGCGATTGCAATGGAGCTGGGAATTGCCGTGAAGGGATCATTTGATCAGGTTCTTACCGGTAGGGACGTGGAAGGCATGAGTGAGGAAGAACTCAAATTAAAGGTTCACACAACTGCCGTCTATGCCCGGGTTTCCCCTCTCCACAAATTAAGAATTGTAAATGCCTTTCAGGCCAGAGGGATGGTTGTTGCCATGACCGGTGACGGCGTCAATGATGCTCCCGCACTGAAGAAAGCACAGATCGGGGTCGCGATGGGGAAGTCGGGAACAGAAGTTGCCCGTCAGGCCTCAAGTATGATTATTACCGATGATAATTTTTCAACCATCGTTTCTGCGGTGGAAGAAGGTAGAGCGATTTATGGAAACATTAAAAGAACAATTCAATATCTTCTTTCAACTAATTTAGCTGAAATTTTGATCGTCTTTGGTGCATCCATATTAAGTCTTCCTGTTCCCTTTACGCCCATAGGGCTTCTCTGGATTAACCTTGTGACAGACGGTCTTCCGTCCCTCGCTCTGGCGGCAGAACCACTTGATAAACATTTTTTAAAAGATAGCCGAAAACCATCTCCCACCACTTTTTTCGAGGGTCGTTTTTTAATTGAACTTTTTTTTGTTGGGATATTAATGACTGTGCTCTCTTTGGGTCTCTATTACTATATGCTTGAGACATCAACCAAAGAAAGAGCGTGTACTTATACTTTCACTTTCCTGGTCTACATGTCATTGGGTCGTTCATTTTCCTGCAGGAGCGAAACGAGATCCTTTTTTCAGTTAAAGATTAACTATTATCATCTGGCATCCGTGATGCTTCCCATATTGCTTCAGTTTTCAATTGATCATACCGAACTTTATCAGAAATTATTTAAGGTTGGAGAGTTAAGTTTTAATGAAAATGTTCTCTTACTTTTTTTGAGTTTTTTTCCGGTCTTTATCCTGGAGCTCTTGAAGTATCGGAGTCCACTCGGGACAGATGAAGAAAAAATACCTAACCAATAAATTAACTCAAACTTATATAGGGCCAGGCTTTATTTTACTTCCATCCTCTTCAAGGCGAGACTGATTGAAAGCAAGGAGGATTTATATGAAACTCATTGAACAATTAATCAGAGTGGAGCTTTCTGCAGTCAAAAGCATTGATACAGTGCTTCGAAAAATAAAGGATGAGGCCGAAAAAGAAGAGCTCTACTCCATTCGCCAGGATCACCTGCAAGCGGTAACAAAACTCAAACCATTTGCTGGTTCTGATTTCAAGGAAACTGACCTCCCGTTCGGGCCGTGGGCCGCCTTCTCTTCTGTACTCGTGACCGGTGCCAGATTTTTTGGCGAAAAAGCTTCTCTCAGAGCGATGAAAGTCGCAGAGGAGCATGGGTTAAATGAATATCGTGTGGCCGTCAAATCTGAAGGAATCAGTTCACAGGCAAAGGCCATGATTCAGGCCGATCTTCTTCCCACCCAGGAAAAGCATCTTGTTACCATTGATCGTTATCTTCAATAATTCTCAGAGGTCGAAGATTTTACCGGTCTTCGCCCTCTCAATGGAGAGCATATGCTGAATGAGATTAGGGCGATAAAAAAAACCAATGACCACACCATCATAATTTTAAAAAAGATGATGAAGACAGGAGAGTTCAGATCATTGGACCATGCCTTTGTTGTTTTAAGGGCAACCATGAAGGCCCTGAGAGACAGGATAGGGCCAGGGGAGGTCTTTCATCTAGCGGGACAACTTCCAGCACTTTTGAGGGGATATTTTTTTGAAGGTTTTGACTTGGCCAATGTTAAAAAAGTTCAGGGGGCGAGTAGGGATGTGAATCAGTTTATGGGAGAAGTTAAGGACTATATTGATCAGTATGATTTTATGGATCTTGAAAAGGTGGTACCCATTGCTTTAAATGTGTTGCTTCAATCAATTGATCAGGGTGAGGCGGATCAGGTTGTAAATCAACTACCCACTGAAATTCAAAATTTATATGCACCTTAAATTTTATACTTTCTCTTATTTTCTTTTTTTTCGAAAATAGGACCCAGAATCACCTGAATAAAATCCTGAAAATGGATTATTGGTAACCCTTTTCTTCGGATCCATAAAAAAGATAACTAAATCCCAAGAAAGCACCAT
>CAXNNO010000058.1:0-9464 GCA_964203555.1 Bacteriovoracales bacterium | reverse complement strand
CATGCATAATATTTTGATTAACGTTCTGAGTTCCTTTGTGAGCTTCCGAAGCACTTCGGGAAATTTCTATCGTTGCCGCATTTTGTTCTTCAACGGAAGCAGCTATTGTCATGCTTATTTCGTTCAATCGACCAATGACATTTGTTATTCCCTGGATCATGGTCACGGCATTCGTCGTGTCTTTTTGGATGCTTGAAATCTTTAAGGTAATATCTTCAGTGGCCTTTGAGGTTTGTCTGGCAAGTTCTTTCACTTCATTTGCAACGACGGCAAATCCTTTACCAGCATCCCCTGCCCTAGCTGCCTCAATTGTGGCATTCAAAGCAAGAAGATCCGTCTTCTGTGCGATGAATGCAATCACTTTGACAACTTGTCCGATTTCCTCGCTGGAAATCGCTAACGAATCAATTGTCTTGTTGGCCAGCACTGCTTCCCGATCGGCCTGTTTAGAAATTGTGGAGGCATCAACAACTCTCATGGAAATTTCATTAATTGATTTACTCATCTGCTCTGCTGCTGCTGCGACTGCCTGAACACTTCTGGTTGCTTGTTCTGAAGCGGCTGCAACTGATTGTGCCTGACGGGCAGTCTCCTCCGCGCCTGCGGACATTGATTCAGAATTCAGGGTTAATTGCTGAGAGGAATTTGCTACGGCGGACACTACTCCCTGAATATCATTTGTAATTTTAATATTATCTGAAATGACTGACCATGTGGCCATCGAACCGATAAAATGTTTTGCACGATTAAACACCGGAGAGACCATCAGGCGAAGTGTCTCAGGCCCGAGTTTTATATTCGTCTTAATCGGAAGATTTTTGGAATCACTCAAAATCTTTCTTTGATGATTTGGATTTTGGTGAAAGATGTCTATACTGCCATTTAACATTTTCTCTACACTTGTCGGCAAATGGGCCTCGATCTTTTTTAAAGTCGCCGCAGATGAAGGATTCATGTAGGTTAAGTTAAATTCTCTGTCAGACAAGAGAACATTGACAGGTATATTATCCATCATTGATTGAAGTCTCACGGCCTCCTGTTCAGCAAATTCTTTTTCCGTCACATCTTCCCAGTTGACGACATAGCCTTTGATCGTATCTTTATTTTCCAAAATATTAATATGCAGATCTAGTTTTCTGGATCCGACAGTTATGACAGCCCTGTAAGGGAGATTTCTTCGGTCCGATAAAATTTTTCTAATTCGCTCTGTGGCGGCACCATGATGGAAGCGATCAATTGAACCACCCAAAAGCTGATCTGCTGAAATGTTGAATTGCTCTTGAAGAACATGGTTGATGCTCTTCAAAGTTTCCATCGATTTTTCATTCATATAAATTAAATTGAACTTTGCATCGGCCAAAAAAACATTAGTCCGAAGTTTATCCACTGATTTCATGATGAGTGACATGGCAGGTGCTGCACTGGATTTTGAAGATTTAGATTTAGATTTTGTTTTACCCTTAACCGCAGCAACCATATTTATGTCCCTTTTTTGGTCTTAACCTGATCAATTTTTAAAATACTGGGTACATCCAATGCAATAAGTAAACCACTGGTAAGCTGATAGACACCCAGGCAACACTTCTTCCAGCATTCATCGAGAGATGCCGGTGCCTTATTAAATCTGGAATTGGCAAACTCCAGCACTTCTCCAACTTCGTCGACCAAAAAACTAAATAATTCATTTTCATCACATACAATCACGTACATCGGCCTCTTACTTTCAGACATTCCATTAATATCGAGCCGTTTTCTTAAATTAATCACTGTAATAATCTTCCCTCTAAGATTCAGAAGACCCTCGATTGAAGAATGGGCCTTAGGAATAGGGGTGATTCCCTGAACCGGAAGGACTTCACGAACTTTGGAAATATTTATGCCAATTCTATGTCCACCTAGCTTGCAGCTAAGAAATTTCAGATTGTTCTCAGTTCTTCTATCAGTATCTGAGATGCGCCTCTCTAAACCATCCGGGGGCCCGTCATTTTTCTGTCTTCGATCTGGATGCGATCGCTCAAATACAGCTGCCTCTGAATGTCCGGTGAGTCCAGGTTTTCTCATCTTATTTCCTCTCGCTCAAGATTAATCCTCAAAGTTTCGAGTAAAAGATCCCGATCGAATTTGGTGAGATAATCATCAAAACCTGCCATCTTTGCTTTAACTTTATTTGTCTCAGATGAGGATGAGCTCAGGGCTATGATAGGAATGGTATTCCACACATGATGAGCTTTGACTTTTCGGGCAAGGGAGAAACCATCCATCACAGGCATTTCAATATCACTTAAAATAAAATCAATATCCTTCTCTGATTCAAGAACGTCCAGGGCCTGTGACCCATTTTCTTTAACAACCAGTTTATAACCAGCGGATTCAATGATCGGTGTAATTAAATTTCTAAAGAAAATGGAATCCTCAACAAATAGAATTTTAAATTTATTTCTTCTTTTTTCATTCGATTTATTTTTAAACCAATCAGGAAATGCAGTCTGAAGATAAAAATACAAATCAATAACTTCAACCGTCCGACCTTTAATAATGGCGGCGCCAATAACTCCGTCTTTTTTTATACCTTCTTCTACAATGATATGCTCCCCAATAACATCGATTATTTTTTCAACAATCAATCCCATCGTTTGCACACCATCAGTAAAGATGATGACGGGAACGATTTCTTCATCACGATTTAAGACATAATCAGCACAGGCGATCAGACGAAGAAATTTGCCATGATAAGGAATAATGAATGATTCATTTATATTTTGAATCTCCCTGACCTCAATTTGCTCTATTCGAGATACCAGACCCAGCGGGACGGCCTTGGTCGTCCCCTTACCGGTGCTAAAAAGAAGAAAATGATTTTTTTCCGCCTCATCTTCTTTATTCTCATCTTTGATAAAATATTCTTGAGACTCCTCTCTCGTGATATTTGCAGTGATGATTCCCGGGACATCGAGAACAATCACGACACTTCCATCTCCCATGATTGTACTTCCAGCAAAGATATTCATTTCTCTTAATAGTTTACCAAGTGGTTTAACGACAATTTCATGAATATTGGAAACATTGTGAACACAAAGCCCATAATATTCATTTCCAGATCTGACGATGATAATACTGAAATTCTTATCATCTTCAATAAAGGAAAAGGGCAATTGATGAGTCAATCCAAGAGCGTGCCCCAAATCGATCAGGGGCAGAAGGTTCTGTCTTAATTTAAAAAAATAGGAACCATGTATATTCTCAAGCGAATCAACTCTGGCGTCAAAGTTCACGACTTCCATGATATTTGTCTGAGGAATGGCAAAGACCTGGGAACTATCGTGCCTTGCTTTAACTATAAGGGCATGAATAATGGTCAAAGTTAGTGGAATTTCAATCGTAAGAGTCGTGCCGATGTTTGACCTGGTAAAGAGATTAAGTGTTCCACCAATCTTTTCGATATTAGTTTTTACAACATCCATTCCCACGCCACGTCCGGATACTTCTGTCACCTTTTCAGCTGTTGAAAACCCTGGCTCAAAAATGAAATTTAAAATTTCTTCTGATGAAATTTTTTCAGCTGCTTCACGGGTTATGCGCCCTCTTTGAATGGCCGTAGATTTTACGGCCTCGAGATTAATGCCGGCGCCATCATCTTTTATTTCAATAATAATCTTCCCGCCTTGATGAAAGGCATTCAAGCTGATCGTACCTTGAGGATCTTTACTTTTATTAACTCTGGTTTCTGGATCTTCAATACCATGATCAGCGGAATTTCTTACACAATGGATAAGGGGATCACCGATTGCCTGAAGAATCTGTCGATCGAGCTCCGTGGATTGACCAGTCATGACTAATTGGATTTTCTTGTCTGTTGAACTGCATAAATCTCTTAGAATTCTTGGAAGTCTCGCCCAGGCATTGCCAATTGGTTGCATCCTGGTTTTCATGACAGCTTCCTGCAGCCCGGAGGTTATTCGATCAAGGTGCTGAATGGGGCCAGTAAAGATGGAGTCAGTGTCCGTCTTATTTAATTGAATAAGCCTGTTTCTGGAAAGAACGAGCTCGCCAATTGCATTCATAATTTCATCGAGGACATCGATATTAACCCTGAGAGAATTATCCGCAATTTGCGTGGTAGCAATGACCGAATTGAGTTCACTTTTGGCAGTATCTTGAATCTCTTTTGTTGCCTCATGAGAAGAAACTTTTTGAGACATTATTTCAAGAAGATCATTAATTATTTCGACATCATGGCCTTCGGGTTCAGATCCGTTCTTTTGAATTTCACTTAAATGATTTCTGATTATATCAATTGATTGGAGAACTTTACTTAAAATAAGAGGAGAAGGTTCAAGATGTCCGTCCCTCATTTTTTCGAACACATCCTCAGTACAGTGTGCGAGATACTCCAAACGTTTGAAACCAAACATCCCACAACTACCTTTCAGTGTATGTATGGCCCGAAAAATAGTTTTTAAAACCTCTCTGTCCCCTGTCTCAAGGAGAAGGAGATCACCATCAATTTGTGTAACATTTTCTGAGCACTCAATTAGGAATTCGTCTAAAAACTCGTCCATGAAAATTTTAACCTTGATGATACTAAAAAGTATCAGTTTGGTCGGTATCGAATGCAATCAATTTTTAAACAGCTTATTTTGCTCATTTTTAAGAAAAGGAATATTGGAATATTCTTTTCAATCTAAAAATCTGACAAGAAAAGTTGGAATTAATCTTAAGTTACTGAAACTCCGCCATCTATCAAATTTTTAAGAAAAAAATAACCTGACTAAAGTTGCGAGAAGTTTCTGAACGATCAAAATCCAAATTCAAGCTCAAGAGATTCTTAATATCGTCTCAGGATAGAGACAAATTTTACCAAGGAGTTTTCATGATGAAACAAATCTCAACTCTCGTCGCTGCCACATTTTTACTTGTACAAACAAGTCAGGCAGCTGTCCCAAGCCTTGCGGAAACCTTTACCACAGATATCTATGTCTATAATGGTACAACCTCGCAAAGGGCCAAGATCGACAAGGCAGAGTACAAAATCCGGGAAGTCGTTCATTCTCAAGCTTTCAAAGATCGGATTATTAACTTCACTTACAAAGGGGTTAACAAATTTGTTGATAACAACGGTCTAACGAATACCCAAATCTATTACAAGATTCTGAATGGAGCAGAAAAATTGTTACCCACTGCGGACAACGAGATGGATCTCAAAATTAAAACCTATTACCAAAATTCAAGTACCGTGGGCTACACATCGAGCTCGAGCATGTACATCAACATGAACACGAAGTTTTTAAACAACTACACCTCAAATGAGACAGCAAAAACAATGATGCACGAATGGCTTCACAAACTGGGCTTCAGTCATTCGTCCTACTACACCAATAGCCGAAACTACTCGGTGCCGTATGGTGTCGGAAAAATCATCATGGACCTGGCCGCTAATTACTAATTCAGGAGAAAAAAAATGAAAACAATATTACTCAGTCTTATTTTAACCGTATCTTTTTCAGGCCTGGCCGACACCAGACGCGAGTTTGATGAAAATACTGAAAAGAAATGCCATCAGGAACTTAAAACTATGGGATGCGTAAAAGCGAATGATCAGGAATCAAACGATTGCTCTGAGAAGAATAAGAAAAAACTCAGCTCAACCTGTCTGGAGATTCACGAATCAAGAAAACAAAAGTGACAAAAAAAAAGGCCCTCTTGAAAGAGGGCCTTTTTTGATATTATCTTGATTATTTTTTTCCGTACTTCTTCTTGAAGCGATCAACACGTCCTTCAGTATCCATCACGCGCTGAGTTCCAGTGTAGAATGGATGAGAACCAGAAGAAATATCAACTTTAAAAAGAGGATATTCTTGACCATTAAAAGTGGTCTTGTCAGTTGTCTTGATTGTTGATTTTGTTAGAACTTCGAAATCACAAGAAACATCCTTAAAAACGACGTCTCTATACTCTGGGTGAATACCTTTTTTCATACTCTTATCCTTATAGTGAACTAATACTAATAAATTAAGTTGATGCAATTTACCGATGAGGTCCCTCGATGTCAATGGAAAGTCGCTTAAAAAACAACTCCAAAAACATTTCGACTATTTTTTTGCAGCAGCTAGCACGATGCTGGCCAACTCGGCCTCAGTCATCTTTTCGATCGTTTTAGGATCTCGTTTATCTTCCGGAAGAGTGATATTTTTGGTCCCCACTTTTATGTATGGCCCATATTTCCCGTCAAGAATGGAAGCTTTTTTCTTGAGTTTCGCCACGATTCCGAAGTCTTTAAGGACTTTGCCACCTCTTCGGTTGGCATTTTTTTCTTCAGAAAGAAGCTCAATCGCCCTCTGTAAATCGATGGCAAAAAGGTCATCTTCTTTTTTGAGTGATCGAAAATTGCCATCATGCATCACATAAGGCCCAAATCGTCCATTATTGGCAAGAATCGGCTTCTTTGTTTCCGGGTGAAGCCCAAGTTCTCTTGGAAGCGAGAGTCCCTCAAGAGCATCGTCCAGGGTGATCGTCTTCGGATCTTTGCCCTTAGGAAGTGAGGCCCTCTTGGGTTTTGGGTTTTCATCAGTCACTTCGCCTAATTGAAAATAAGCGCCGTAACGACCAACCAGGCAGTAAATATTCTGCTTAGTCTTGGGATCTTTTCCTATGGGAATTGGACCATCGGCCTGGGATTTGATGAGTTCCTTAATTTGCTCAGGATCAAGATCGGCTGGGGCGATGTCCTCAGGGATGGAGGCATGAATTTCTTCAGTTCCCTTTTTCTCAATGACGTATGGCCCAAAGCGACCAACCTTGATCTCCATGTCCTGACCATCTTTAGTGATATGGATCGTTCTGGATTCTTCCGGCTTTATTTTTTTATCCTGCTCTTCGACTTTCTTAGCAAGACCACCCTTACCTTTATAGAATTTGGTAAGATACTTAAGGGAGTCTTCCTCGCCATAGGCAATTTTATCAAGAGAGGCTTCCATTTCAGAGGTAAAGGAATAATCCATCAAGTGCTGAAAGTGATTCTCCAATAGCTGAATGACCGCCATTCCGGTAAAGGTTGGAATCAGCGCAGACCCGTCTTTTCTTACATAACCACGATCAAGGATTGTTCCAATAATCGAAGCATAAGTCGAAGGACGACCGACACCCTCTTTTTCTAAAGATTGAACAATCGATGCTTCCGTAAAGCGAGCGGGTGGTTTTGTTTCGTGATGCTCAGAGGAAATCGATGCGGCCTTCAAGACATCCCCCTTCTTAAGAACGGGAAGAATGAGTTCCTTATCTTCAAGTGCAGCTTCAGGATCATCGGAGCCTTCTACGTAAACTCTTAAAAATCCAGGGAATAAAATTCTTGTACCAGAAGCTGAAAATTCAGCATCTCCGGCCTCGATTTTTATAGTCATTGAAGCCTTCTCAGCTTCTTTCATCTGAGTCGCCATGGTTCTTTTCCAGATGAGCTCATAAAGAGAAAGCTCTCTGCCGGAAAGACCCGTTTTATCCGGATGAGTAAACTCTGCCCCCGCTGGACGAATGGCCTCGTGGGCCTCCTGGGCACCTTTCTGCTTGGCAGAATACTGACGCACTTCTGGGTTCAGATAATTCTTACCATAAAGCTGAACCACCATTTCACGGGCAGCAGCGATTGCTTCCTGCGAAAGATTGGGTGAATCAGTTCTCATATATGTAATGAGACCCTCTTCATAAAGCCGCTGGGCAGTTCTCATTGTATCTTTTGAGGACATTCCAAGCTTTCTATTTCCTTCCATCTGAAGAGTCGATGTGATGAACGGAATGGCAGGCTTAGAGTTAAAAGTTTTTTCTTCTACTGATAAAACTTTCCACACCGCCTGTTCAATATTTTTTGCAAGATCTTTAGATTTTTTCTCGTCTAAAAGGACGACTTTCTTCTCATCAATAAGTTTACCAGTCAGGCCATCAAAATCCTTCCCGCCGGCAACCCGCACACCCTTAAATGTGAATAGCTTGGCATCGAATAGGGCCTTTTTATCTTTCTCCGGATGAACCTGGGCCTTAATATCCCAATAAACAGACCTCTTGAAGCGCATGCGCTCTCGCTCACGCTCCACAATCATTTTCAGACCTGTTGATTGCACGCGTCCAGCAGATAGACCATAAGCAATCTTTTTCCAAATTAAAGGAGAAAGAGTATAGCCGTAGAGACGATCCAGAATCCGACGAGTTTCTTGAGCACGAACAAGCTTCTCATCTACTTCTCTTGTTTCTTTGAGGGCCTTTTGAATGGCAGTCTTCGTGATTTCATGAAAAACCATTCTCTTCACTGGAACTTTGGGCTTTAAAAGCTCTAGCAAATGCCAGGAAATAGACTCCCCTTCTCGGTCTTCATCGGTCGCGAGATAAATGACATCAACACCCTTCATCTTGGCCTTGAGATCAGCAATAATTTTTTTCTTATCCTTAGGCACAACATAAAGAGGCTCAAAATCCTCTTCAACATTGACTCCTAACTTCGCCCAATCTTCTTTTTTGAGCGCCGCAGGAATATCTGAAGCTGACTGCGGTAAGTCACGAACATGGCCCATACTGGCCTCAACCGTGTAATTACTCGGGAGAAATTTACGAATGGTCTTAGCTTTTGTGGGAGACTCCACAATCACGAGATATTTTTTGTCTGCCATTTTTATCCTAAATTAAGTGACCGTCATTAATAGAGATAAGGGCCATCCGGAAAAGAGTCAAGGAATAATCTGCGACACCTTGAGTTATCAGCGGCTCGACTAAAGAGGAACTCTTAACAGGTTCTTTGAAGACACAAAAGGCTTTTGGATTAATACAACACTATTAGTTAGTGTTGTATTAAAAACGAGAAAGTAAAGATCAGATGAGGTGCCTGATTTTAAAAATCAACAGCACTTCCAGAATGAGGGCCTGAAAGAGCAGGCCCTCATTCTGAACATCAGCGAATAAACAACATGTCATAGAACTTAGGAAGAGGCCAATTCTCATCTGGAATGATCTCCTCAATTTGATTACAAAGTTCCGCAATTTTAAAAGAGTGAGGCATGAGATCGATGGCAATTTTTTTTGCGATTGTTTCTTCATCATGCTTATGGACAGCCTCAAGAGCGCCTGAAAGATTTGTTGTTTGCTCATAAAGAGTCTTGGCCAAAGTAGCCAGATCTTTTAAAAGCTCAAGTTCAAGGGAAAAATCTGAGCCTGCTTCTTTTTGTTTTTTGATCGATTCGGCCAATTGCGCCTTGTACTCCACGGCTACAGGAATCACGTGCTTTAGTACCATTCCCGAGAGAGTTTTGAGTTCAATTTCTCGGCATTTAATATAGCGCTCGAGCATCACGTTGTGACGGGTAGAAATTTCTGACTCTTTGAAAATACCGGTTTTAACCAAAAAGTTAGTTTTCTTGTGATCTTTTAAAACAGCTATCGCCTCGGGAGTTGTTCTCATATTGCCCAACCCGCGTTTTTCAGCCTCT
>CAXNNO010000057.1:0-9471 GCA_964203555.1 Bacteriovoracales bacterium | reverse complement strand
ACGATCACCAAGCAAAATGAGTTTTATTCCGAGTTCATCGACAATTTTATTGATTGCCTTAATAGCACTTGAATTAAAAGTCACGATGCATTTGCAATCGGATTTACATCGATTTTTCTGCATCCTCATCCTCGTAAGTAGGTCAACATGAACAAACTCATAAAAGTTTTTGCTGACTTCTTCTGTAACGTGAGAAGGATCTGTCCACTTCAAATAAAATTCAAATACCGCCACATGAAGTAAGTGAACGATACCATTGGTTTTTTTGGCTAGTCGATCGGCAACAATGAGTGCAGCATCAGAGCGCTCTGAAAAATCAGTGCAGACTAGAATATGTGGGTTAGAGAACATAAACACTCCCAAGATAGAATACTATAATTTATTGAACCCCTTTTTGCTTGAAAGAATTGCTTCAGCAAAAAGGGCCGTGAACATGGAAAAAATCGCCAACCCCATAAGCATGAGAAAGATGCTAAGTATTTTCCCAGCGACAGTTACTGGTACAATGTTTCCATACCCGGTAGTAGTTGCTGTTGAAAAACTCCACCATATGGCGTCGAGTAAATCTTTTACCATCGGATTCTTGCCAAATTCCAAGTAATAAAAAATCAGTCCTGATATTCCTATGACACCATTACCTAGTACGGTAAGCAAGATGAAGAGTTTAGACTCTATGAGGCTTCGGATTTCTAAAAGAATAAGAACTAGATGTCTGATTGTTTGCAATTAGAACCGGCCTTTCACCTTTGTTACCCAAGATTTAGTTGTAATCCGTTAAAATGCGTCTTAAACCTGTGTCGCATTATTCTGACGTAGTTTCTCAATTTCGAAATTTAGCTTAGTCAAGTTACTGCGTTCAACTTCGAGCAACCTCATAAGAATGATTTGATTGCTGATTTGACCGGCCTGTTCATCTAGACATGCTTCTAATGGACATTTCAGATCGGCTTCCAAATTTTTTATTCGACCTTCAAGACTTACCTTTTGGATCTCAAAATCATTCAGTGAAAAACCTCTTTTACTAGTCATGAAAATCTCCTTTATTCTTTGTGCTTTAAAATTAAAATATTCGAACTCGTATGAGAGGAAACATAATGGCTAAATGAAGTATCAAAAAAACCAACTTTTTCTCTCGCAAACAAGATGACTAAATCTGATCTTTGTTCGTTGGCATAATCGCTGAATGCCTTTTTAGGGTTTTCATCAAAGAGACATCGACAAAGGACTCTCCCCTCTTTATGTTGAGGCAGAACTTCTCTACTAAGCTGATCAAGCTTGGCCAAAATCGAATGTTCAATTTCTTTGCGATCAGTCGCAATTGGATAGACGAGTGGGATCCCACTTAAACATGTCGAATATGAGATGATAGGAGAAACACTAACTAGATGAATTTCGCATTGATTGAGAAATCCCAAACGTTTGAGCGGTTCCAGTATATGGTGTAAATTTGTTCCAAGTTCAATGGCAATGGTTACTTTTTTAAAAAAATGCATAGGGCACCTACCTTAATTGTATCTATCCTATTTTCTTTGTATTCTCTTCTCCATGATATTCATCTGTCAGGAAAGTGATTAAGATCATATTTTAAAAAATCAAAGTAAATTAAAGTTGTTCCGAAGGAGATCATCATGAAAAAAACCACTTGTTATATGACAGAAAAGATTATCACCATTAAAGCAAGTGATTCGCTCATCAATGCTTCAAAAATTCTGAGTTCCCATGGATTTCGTCACCTGCTCGTTACAGATGATCGAAATAAAATCGTAGGAATTTTGAGTGACAGGGATATTGATAAGGCCATGATGGTGAAAAAGCTCAATAGCTTCAGGCAAGAGATGAGTCTTGACCCTAATATATTGGTTGAAGATTTCATGAGCTGGCCAGTGATGACCGTGAATGTTGACACTCCCATAAGAAAAGTGGCTGAACAAATGCTTGAGCAAAAGATTTCAGCGCTACTTGTGGAAGATACGTATGGGCAACCAAAGGGCATTATAACCACTGATGATCTATTGAAAATATTCTTAAAAGATGAAGTTCATGGAACTTATAACGGTCTTGAAGCTTTGAGCCATTATTTTACTGATCCAGAGCTAAGAAATCCGTAAAATGATTTAGATCATATTTTCAGATGACCACTGTTATGCACCAACCGACAAGTTAACCGTAATATTGAGTTATGAAATTTCTTGTAATTACATTCTCTTTATTGCTTACGTTCACAAGTTATGCAGAGTCCGATTCAGGAAGTGTCCGAGTGGTCGCGAGGATACACCAATTCAAAAAAGGCATTGAGCTTATCCGCTCCGAACAAGGGGACGTCATCCCCAGTCATTTAGGAAACAAGCAATTAGAAAGTATTGTCGCCAATATGTCTCCAGGCGATGAGGCAGTGATAGAGGGCCATGTGATCTATCAAGCTGCTACACTCGAAGGGCCTTCGAAGTTTACCCCAATATTTGTCATCGATTCCATTAAACCAATCTCACTAAAGAAACTAAGCTCTGAAGGTGTTGTATTGCCAGCAACCGATGACCGCTATCTTTTTCAAAAAGAATTTATTTCGTCACGTTATACCATTCCGTTAAGTACGGAAGTGGCCACATCGATCACGATGACGGCGGCTACTCTTATGATGTCCTCCCTAGCTGCTTCACCCGAGCAGACTCATTTAAATCAGCAACTCAATCAAAGCATGATCATTTTTGCGGGTGCCTTGGCGACCGGTGTTTTTATCTATGAACAGATTAATGATCAGATTAAAAAAGGCAAAACTCATGATTAATTTTTTTCTCTTTCTCATTGCGATAATGGTTACGGTGAAAACGTCTGCAGGTCCGACTGTAGAAATGAACAAGGCTTTTAAGGCCATTACCGACTTGATTCCTTACATGCAGGATGAGTTAGTATTCTCAGAAAAATATAATCAACCGACCATTAAAAAGCATCTCGGAGAACTGCAAGCAGCTTTTAAGGCCATCAAACATGATAAGGTAATTCGTCAGGACCTTTTTGCACCTTCTTATGAGCTACTCAACCTCACATTAAGCAATACAATTGATACCTTTAATAAAGGCCATAAAGAGTATGCTCTCTGGCAACTTCAGGGCCTAACTAACATGTGCATCGAATGTCATACTAGGCTTCCACCAGATCACGCATCGAGCTTTGAAGTCGGAGGAAACCAGATCGATCCCAGCAAACTCAAAGATCCTTACAGTCTTGGGATTAGTTACTTAATTGTCAGAAGATACGTGGACGCCAAGGCCAGCTTCGTGAGAACAATTCAAGACAAAATTATTAAGAAGGATATGAAAGATATTATTCTCCCATTTAAGCAGATTCTTCTCATTGAAGCTAAAGTACTCAAAAATCCTAATAATCTTATTGCCTACTTTGGAGAGTATAGTAATAGAAATGACTTACCAGAAGAACTTCGTAAGTCTCTCCGAGAATGGATTCAAAGAGTAAAATACTGGCAGAAGAAAAAACTCTTCGAAACAGAATTAAAGACGGATGAGGACGTATGGAGCTTCATAAAAAAAGAACTTATCCATTTAAAAACCAAAGAGACAATGGAAGAAAGATATGATGTGGATCTCCTCCTCTCTTCTGGCTTATTGTCGCACTATCTCTTTAATCAACCCAATACACCTGTCTCATCGGAAATTACTTACTGGATCGGTTGGATCGAAAAAGTATTGGGTCGAGATGACTTTTACAGTTCCGGAGATCTGTTTTTTAAACAATGTATAAGACGATATCCACAGCAGCCAGTTGCCCTCAGATGCCTCGAGGAATACCGAGAAAGTGTTGAGTTTGAGTTTAGTGGATCTAGTGGAACTCATATACCTGATGATGTAAAAAAAGAACTAAATGAGCTATCAGCACTTATAAAGAAAAATGAAAAGAAATAAATTTAAGATCTATAAAGCAAATGGGGCCTGTGAGGAATTTTCAAAGATTAAACTTTTTAATTCTTTGAAGAGATCAGGTCTATCAGACCGAGAGAGCCGAAATATTACCAGAAAAGTGACAGCGGAAATCGGTGAAGGTTTTAAGACGCGAGATATATATCGAAAAACGCACAAAATAATTACTCAAATATCTCCAAAGGCGGCGATTCATTACTCTCTAAAACGCGCTATTTTCGAACTTGGCCCTTCGGGACACCCGTTTGAGAATTTTGTCGCAAAATACTTTGAAGCAAATGGCTATACGACAAGGACTTGCGTATCAATTAGAGGCAAGCTAGTGACCCATGAAGTAGATATCGAAGGTATCAAAATTAGTGAAAAAATCTATGTGGAATGTAAATTTCATAACCGGCTGGGTATAAAAAATGACATAAAGGTGGCCCTCTATGTTAAAGCACGTATGGATGACCTCAAAGAAGGTCCTCAAGGTAAAAATCTTAGTCACTTTTATGTAGCAAGTAACACTGCTTTTAGTGAAGACGCAATTGTCTATGCTGCTGGATCTGGATTTACACTCCTAGGAATGAATGCACCAAAAGACAAACCCTTCATAGAAGAAATAAAAAGCTTAGGACTCTATCCCATCACCTCTTTAAAAAATCTTTCAAAAAAAATGCGTGTGCAGCTCATTGTCAAAAATATTATTCTTGCTCGTGAGCTCTATGAAAAAAGAGATATGTTAAAACGAATGGGTGTGAGTGATATTGATATCCAAAACCTTATGACTGAAATTGAGATGCTGAATGGGCGCATATCATGAAAATTATTTTTTGGGGCGCCACCGAACAGGTCACAGGATCTATGACTTTCATCCAAATAGAAGAGAGTCTTATGATGGTAGATTGCGGTCTCTCCCAAGGTTTACCTGAAGTCGAAAATTTAAATCATCTGGCACTCCCTTTCGATGCCTCAAAAATAGAACACGTGCTTATAACTCATGCTCACTTAGATCACTCCGGATACTTGCCGGCCTTAGTTCGAAAAGGCTTCAGGGGGTTAATTCACTGCACGCCTGCGACAAAAAAACTGATGCAGATTATTCTTAAAGATAGTGCGCAACTCAATGAGGATGATCTCTACGATAAGACAGAGGTTGATAAGTCACTCCAACTGATGGTTGTTCATGAATGGCAAGAGACATTTGCTTTAGGAAAGGCATCAGTAAGCTTTATCTCGGCAGGACATATTCTAGGTGCATCCTCAATCTTACTTGAAGTCGATGGTAAAAAGGTCGTTTTTTCGGGCGATTTAGGTCGCGAAGACGATCCACTTCTACCAGATCATTCATGTTGTCCGGAAGCCGATATTATCATCATGGAATCAACTTATGGAGCAAAACTGCGGAATGGCGATATGAAAGTTGAGTTGGAAAACTTTTTGAAATCTATTCATCAAAACTCAAGAGTGGGTATCATTGCTAGTTTTGCTGTCGCCCGGGCACAGGTCTTACTAAAACTGATACACGATTTTTATGAGAGTCATCCTGATCAAAAAGTCCGCGTCGTTTTGGACAGTCCCATGATGGTAGAAGCAAACAGAGTTTATCAAAATTTTGCTCATATGACTAAAGACAGAGTCTCAATAATTGAAACGCTCAAGCACTGCGAAAGTATTGACCATCAGCGAGAATGGGAAAGTCTTAAAAAAAAGAAAGGACCACTTTTAATTTTAAGTTCAAGCGGAATGCTCACCGGAGGAAGGATTCATCGCCATTTGCTCAATTGGCATGACGATAAAGATGCCATCCTGTTTCTTCCGGGCTATCAGGCAGAGGGAACTCCTGGGCGAGAACTAAGTCTTGGAAATAGATTAATTCACGATGAAAAACTTGGAAGCTTCACCTGGACAGGAGAGGTTCGTACCTCAGAAGCATTTTCATCTCACGCAGACCAGGATGAACTCATTCGTTGGGTTGCCTTAAAAAACACAAAGGCTAAGATTTATCTCATTCACGGTGAAAAAGAATCCAAAGAGGCACTGAAAAACTTGCTAGAAAAGAAGCAATTAGATGTTGATCTCCCCGTTCGTGGAAGTTCGATTGTCATTTAGCTTTCAGTAGGAAGAAAAATGAATGATAGGTAGAACTAAAGTATTTCTGAAAAAAAACACCGGCACTAAAAAACAGCAACGTGGCTCAGCTAGTTCAAAAGTCTCTTGTTAGTTATGATGGTGTACTTTCTAAAGATAGTGCACTTTGTGCAAAAAAAGGAAAATTTACTGATCGCGCCGCTTTGGATAAGAATCTTGTCCTTAATCATAATTCTAACACTTAATTTGATTGGACCAATAACATTCGGAAGATGTCGTCTTAAACATTTTCAAAAATCAAAGAAAAAAAATCATCCAAAGCTTTAATTGAATTAAGTTACCTATTTATATTTGTGAAAAAAGTGTGGGAGTTGATCCTGTTTTTTGCTTGAGTGTGAGGGTATTAACCATTCAAGCCTCGCTTGCGTTCTTTGCAAGTCACATCTTTCGTAAAGGTGTGGCCTCAACCAAAGCTTGGATATTTCACTGTGCTTTATTGTCCCGACACAGTGTTAACAGAATCATAACTTCCAATACGCTCTGAAACTATCATCGTCATCAATTTCAAATCTCGGGAACTTGCTACGCTGGTGAGATGAAAAAGGCGATCTTTACCGTCATGAACACACTGCTTCCCGACTTGGGAGCTTTACCTGTGCATTTTGGAGCGTGCGCCAATGAGAATGGCCCATCAACACGGGGTGGTATGGAGAAAAGCTACCTAACGCAAAAAGATATGACCGTTCAACCACCCGCTCAATTATCCGATCAATTCTAAGAAATAATTATGAAAATATTGAGTTTTAAAAAAATTAAATATTTGGTTTTCTGGATGTTGATTCTGGATTCCTCAATCCTAAAAGTCTCTGGATCGATAAAGAGAACTATGATCCAGAAGCATTAACCTTAAAAAGATTAATGGATAAAAATTACTCGTCAAAGGAAAAAGTATGACCTTTCCTCAAGTAACAGTAATCGCAGTTGATTCCGCTATTGCAGCTTCCCTTCTGGCACCCGTGCACCGAATGGAGTTTCTTGCCGACTCAGAAATCCACATGGTTCAAATGATCCAGAAAGTTCAATTCGGGGACGGACTATCATTTAATGTCGCTTTTGCGCTGGAAGAAGATGAGAGCGTGATCGAAAAAGCGGTGATCTCAAAAATGGAGCAAATATCAAAATCAATTTTACCCTATACTTTCACAGGGAAAATTCATTACAAATGTCTTTTCGGGGATGAACCCAAAGCAGACTTTTGTGAGTACCTTAAGCAAGTAAAATGCGAACTCGTGCTTATCGGAAGTCGTCAGAAGCATGGTCTATTTGAGAGCTCTTTTGCAAAGTATGTCGTTCGACATGCTCCTTGCTCGAGCTTTGTTTTAAAACCAAGGGAGATTTAAATGAAGAATTTGCACCACATTACCGTGGCCCTAAACTTTACAGAAGGGGAAGCCAATTTGCAAAAATTCAAGAAAATGGACTTTCTCAAGAAAGCGAATCTTCGTTTGTTGCACCTATCACAAATTAACGACTATCACTTTATTGATGAAGTAGATGTTACTCTATATCCGGCCAAAGAGGCGAAACTGATCTTAGAACAAAAGGTGTATGAGAAATTGAATCGCTTTCGTGAAGAACTTATACGCGAAAACTTCTTAGGCGAAATATCTTGTGAATGTAGATTTACCAAAAGCCCAAAGAAAGAAATGTGCCAGGACAGTGACAAGCGGCGCGTAGACCTGGCAGTAATGTTTGCTTCAGATAAGTATTTCGGAAGTTTTATTCAGTATCAGCTAGAGCATTCTACATCTTTTGCATTAGTTGTGAAATCTTGAGTTTGACTTAAGCTAAACTCTTCTCTTCATGAAACCTGCTTAGTGGTAAAGCGATAGATCGAGGGCATTTCCATGAAGGAGGTGAACTCAATACCCATAGGAATGGCACAATGGTTAGCTAAAGATAGAAACGCATGCCCTAAATTTAATTTATCCTTAATGCGCTTCCATTCGTTAAGTATTTCACTTAGTTTACTAATATCGGAGGCCCACATGAAAATACTGGAACCATTTAGAAAATGCTCACACTGCAACTCACTTTCAAAATGCCTCTTTAAAAATCTTGATGCTGGAGCTTTATTTGAGATTGAAAAGATCAAAAGGATTAACCTTTACCGCAAGGGCAGTATTCTCTTCAGCCAGGATTCTCCAGCATTGGGTTTGTATGTTATTGCCAAAGGGAAATTAAAAGTCAGTACCATTGACTATGAAGGCAGAGAGCACATTTCTTATCTAGCAACAGTTGGAGACATCTTTGGCCATCATGATATTTTTATCGAAGGGACACATCGATACAGTACAACAACTCTTGAGGATAGTATGGTTTGCTTTATAGACAAAATATCAGTCCAAAAAATTCTCGAATTGAATCCAAGACTTTTCCAAAACATATTTGAGCGATTTAACTTTGAGCTTGACGGCTTGCGGGCGCACGAACAATCAGTAATATCGAAAAAAGCGAAGGCCAGAGTTGCAGAACTTTTGGTTCAGCTGGCCAAGCAAGAGATCGAAAACAAGCATGAGAAAATTAAGATAGCTGCAAATCTCACTAGAGTAGAAATGGCTTCTATGGTTGGGATTGCCAGTGAGACTCTCATAAGACTTCTTTCGGAGTTTAAAAATGAGGGAATTATCGAAATCTCAGGAAAATCACTCACCATACTAGATGAAAAAAAACTTCTAACTTTTGCATAGCCCTAAATTATGGCCAAAGAACTAATTAACATGACCTGTGTCATATTTTACTAAACCCTTGTTGGTACTATTGGTTAAATAGGAGCAATTAATGAATCGGTTTGAAAGTCTTGAAAATGAGCTAATGGCAGCATTTAAAGAAGTTCCAAAGCATCTGAGCAACAGAGTTCGAATTTCAGCAATTTTCGATCAAATGCATCGACAAATGAACTCAAAAGTATCCTATGAAGAAACTTTAGACTCATTATTTACTGCTTTTGATTCAATCGTTCCATTTGATCGAATTGGAATAGCTGTCCTTGATGAAGAGAACAAAAAAATCTGCCTAAGGTGGGTAAAATCTAAAATGCCTATTAATAACCTTGAGAAGGATTATTGCATTAAAGTAACTCCTTCAATTTTAGAAATTATCCACTCAGAATCACCGCGCATTATAAATGATCTAGAAAAATATTCTCAAGATCATCCAGATTCCGATCCAACAAAAAATGCCATCGAAGACGGCATTAAATCGAACCTCACATTCCCTCTCTACCTTTATGGTTCGCCTGAGGGAGTGATATTTTTCTCAAGTTGCAAGCCCCATACCTATGATGAAAATCATATTGAACTTTACGGGGAGCTGTCAGCTGCTATCTCTTCAATTATTGAACAAGGGTTTGCCAGGAAAACTATTGAAGAAATCTCTCACAAGGAAAAGTATTTCAGAGACACTC
>CAXNNO010000056.1:0-9501 GCA_964203555.1 Bacteriovoracales bacterium | reverse complement strand
TCTTTTTAATTTTTACTAAAATCTTTCTTGGTCCCTCTCCCTATAGAGATCAACCGTTAAATAAAGATATGTCCCTGACCCAGATGTCGCCGTATTTGATTTCTCTTCTCATCCTTGTTTTAATTGGAATCATACCCGGATTATTTCTGGAGAATATAACATGGTAGGCGAAGTTGTTAGAGGTGGTCTTTACCAGCATTATAAGGGAAATCAATATATTGTGAGAGATCTTGCAAAACACTCCGAAACACTTGAATGGATGGTCATTTATGAGTGTCTATATGAAAATCCAGAGGGAAAACTTTGGGTCAGACCCTTAAGCATGTTCCTGGAGGAAGTGATGCTCCATGGACAATTAATTCCGCGTTTTAAATATCTCGCTGGTCCCTAAATTTTGGGTAGATGTGATTTAAGTAAATATGGCCTTGCTTCCCATGGTCTATCCGGCCAGTAGTGTCTTGGATAATCCCTTTGATACTCTTTCTTTATTTCCGGATAAGTATTTTTCCAAAAACTCGTGAGATCTTTAGTTACCTGTATTGGCCTTTTGTGTGGTCCTAACATTTTCAAAATTAACGGCATCATACCGCCCATTATGGTTGGTCCCTGGTTTAGACCATAAAAATCCTGTATCGGTGCTTCTAGGTATGGATCCATTCCGATGGGATAGTGGATTACAAGTTCTCCTCTTCCTCCAAGATTAATTCTCGTGGGTAAGTTTACTTCAAAATTCTTGAGATCCATCTTGGATTCTATGAATATTTTTACATACTCAGAAAAATGGTTCCAGGAAAGCGTGTTATAGCTCGCAAAATAATCTTCCAGAGCAATTTTTTCAAGACATTTATTTAAATCTACTTCAGTGTTTCTGCTCCACAAATGGAGTCTTCCAAAAATAGAAGTCTCTTTCCATGATTCAATTTTTTGCTTTTTTAATGATTCTGAACCCGTGATAATTTTTTCTTTAATCAAATGTGAGAATTCATTCCAATTATTCTGTAAAGGAGCTTCATCTAAAACAATGCTTCCAAGTTTAGTTTTTAATTTGACAGAAATCTTTTCAGAAATTTCAACTTCGCTTTCATCTTTCAGCGGAAAGGGATCCATTTCCCAAGGCCAGTCTTCGGATATTTGTATGACTTCATTTGCTTCCTGCCTCTGGGTTATATTAACTACGATGTAAAGGCCTTCCTCGAGATCATTTAGACTGTAATGGGCCTTTAAAATTTTTCCTGAATAATGAATGAAGTCTCTTTGCTTAGTACGAAAACGTGCCACCTGATCGATAAAACCATATAAAAGACATTTCTCCCAGGCCGAATCGTCTTTTCCTGATTTATGAAGATAATAGGAAAGCCTTCTTTTTAGCATTCCAGTTTTGTCACCTTCAATTTTTTCGCATACATAGTTGAGTAGGGACTCTTTTGATTTATAGGAGAGTTCTTTCCCTGCGATGAGCGTTCTTGAAAGACGTGAATCAAGGGGATATTCGAGCATTTCTTTTCCGAGTTCAGTGATTTGGTCATTTTTTATAGCACCCATTTTTTCCAGGAGCTCAACCGACTTCTTCCACTTTTCAACATTTGGTGCATGAAACCAATCCGGAGATAAATTTGTTCCGGCGACCAAAAGACAAACGTTGGTCAGGTCAGCACGGTCAATTTCTGGAATGGTGTGTTCCTGCCTCTCATTAAAATCATGCTGACTGTAAAGCCTGTAGCAAATCCCCGGACCTGTCCGACCGGCCCTTCCGGCCCTTTGAATCGCAGAAGATTGAGTCACTGCTGTGTCTTGAACGAATTTGAGCCCGTTCCATGGTGAATACCAACTTCCTCGCTGGATTCCGGAATCAATGACAACTTCAATTCCAGGAATGGTCACTGAACTTTCTGCGATGTTTGTGGAAAGAATAATTTTTCTTCTCTCGGACGCTTCAAGGGCCTGTGCCTGCTCCTCTTTAGAAAGATCTGCATGAAGTAAAAAGACTTCATAATGACCATGGAGGTTATCTCTAACTTTGAGCATCTCCCGCATTCCAGGAAGAAAGACAAGTGTATCTCCGCTTGATTCTTCAACAGCATTTTTAACTTTAGCCTCAAGTGACATGTTTAGAATACTTGGCCGGTTGGGAAGGTAGACAATTTCTACCGGATAATAAGGTGCCTCGATATGAATCACTTTCGCATCGGGAAATTTCCCCATCAATTCCAGATCAAGAGTTGCTGACATCAGAATTATTTTTAAGGGGCGTGTTTTTTGAAGTTCTCTTAAAAGGGCCAGAGTTAAATCAGTTTCAAGGTGTCGTTCATGAAACTCATCCAGGATGATCAAATCAACATCACTCAAAAAAGTGTTATTTAAAAATTTCCTAATGAAAGTCCCCTCAGTATAAAATGTTACCCGAGTATTTTCGTTGCACATCTTTTCAAAGCGAAAATGGTAACCCACTTCAGAACCTAGAGTCAGGTTTTGTTCCTCAGAAATTCTTCTAGCGGCGAGCTTTGCCGCCAGTCTACGGGGCTCAAGGACGGCGACTTTTTTTGACAGATGATGGGAGATGGCCCAAGGGAGGCGAGTCGTCTTCCCTGAACCTGGAGAGGCCTTGACCATAACAGTTGAATGGTCTAGAGTTGCTTCCAGTATAGAATCAATATATTTGTCAATGGGAAGGGGGAGCTTGGAATTTAGCTTCATTCAGTACCAAATTGTTGATTGAAACTTTTCGATCTTACCTTGATAATGGTTGAATTCCTAGGAGAACAACATGTCAGTATGTCCGTGCAGATCATTAGAACAAGAAAAAATGAACTATGAAAATTGCTGCCAACCCTTTGTTGAGGGCAATAAAAAAGCCCCGACGGCCGAGGTTCTGATGCGCTCGCGCTACTCGGCCTATGTTGTCAAAAATATTGGTCACATTGATCAGACCCAATTAACTGTTAAAAACGAAGCCTTTGATAAAGAAGAGGCACTTAAATGGGCCGAAAGTTCCGAATGGTTAGGATTAAATATAAAAAAAACCCATAAAGGTCAGAGTTCTGATCAGACAGGGACAGTTGAATTTATTGCTCACTACAAGGATAAGGCCAGTGGTACAGAGCTTCATCATCATGAAACCTCTCTTTTTGCAAAAGAGGAGGGTGAGTGGAAATTTAAGGAAGGGCAAATCCATGGAGCTCAACCAGTGAAGAGGCTTGAGCCCAAAATCGGTCGTAATGACCCTTGCTCTTGCGGCTCCGGTAAAAAATTCAAGAAGTGTTGTGGGGCCTAATTGAAACAAGAAATTCTTGATGAACTTATCCGTCGTGCCAGGGAAGAGTTAAAAGTTCTCGATGAGTCTGCAGTCTCGGCCCGAAGTTTTGCCACAGATGTGGAATTTAAGGCCGAAAGCAAATATGACACGAGAGCATTGGAAGCATCTTATCTTGCCAGTGCAGAGACAAAGCGAGTTGAAGAATTAAAACTTGAAATCCAGATTCTGGAAGAAGTTGATATCAACATCTCACAAAAATTGGGAGAAATTTCCATAGGTGCGTTGGTCGAATTGTCTTTTCAAAATCAGACTAGAAAGTACTTCCTCATTCCAACCGCCGGCGGCACTGTCATTAATATCCAAGGAGAAGCGGTTCTTGTGGTGTCAGTTTTTTCTCCCATCGGAGATGCTCTTCTTGGGTTAAAGTCCGGTGATCATTTTGAGGTTGAGACACCTAAAGAGGTGAGGAACTACCACGTTTTAAGCTTCATCTGACATTTAAGACTTTCAACCTATCCTGAAACACTCTTTCATTCCAAAACTTACTTCCCACTTTCTTTAAAATTTCTATTTTGTTTTTAACTTCTGTGCAATTTGGTTGGGAACGTGAGCACATGTACAGAAATTCGGCGCCAACAATACTCAACGATTTTTCATAGCGAAGAAAATCATGCCTGTTCATACTGGCCAGGGTTTCATAGGCGATTTTGAAATCACTCTTCTTTGCGTAAATTCCAGCCAAATGATAGCGCGACCACGAACATATTTGACAAAAATCGATTCCCTCTTTGAGTAAATTAATTTTTGTTTCATCAGTTGTGTTTGGAAGTGAGATGATTGATTGGGAGAAAAGTATATCCGCATCTTTAGTGCCCCCATCCCATGCAAGAAGCCTTTTCGCACCTTTAAAAGAGGAAACATAGTCTCCATTTTTATATTGAATATTAGACAGAATGGTTAAATTGAAAGGAGTGGCTTCTTTTTCAAATGCATAAGCAAACAGAGACTCGCTTGATTGCCAGGCCTTGGATTGTCGGAAAAATAAAAGTAAAAAAACGGATAACAGAATCAATCCTGTTGGTAAATAAAAGACAGGTCTCCATTCCTTACTTTCAGAAGCGATGAGGATCAAGGTTCCTGATACCATGATCGGAAGGTAGCAATCCATACCAAAGGTATTCGTCACTTTTACTGAAATCACCAGAGCAGGAAGACTTGCAAAAATAATCCATACAAGGTTTTTTTGATCTCTTTTGACGAAGTAATAAAAAAAGATGACAAATAACCCCATGCCCAGAATATTCAATAATTCCCCTGGATAATAGGGAGTCGGTGTCGGCCAGAAAGGAAGGAGTGATTGTAGAAATAATCTTCCAAAGATGAGGAGATTAAAAGAGATATCCATTCCCGGAGTAAATTTAGGATGAAGAGCGAAGTTAGTATAGATGGAATCATAGTATTGGTGGTTGATGAAAAATACGCCTACAGAAATCACTGCGAGAAAGGTGAGTGTAATTAAAATAAGGGGTGATTTAAAGTTTTGTCTATTGTCGCAGTAGATGAGGGCGACTGCCGCCACCGGCCAGCCAATGTTGATCGGCTGAGAAAAACACGCAAATAAGTAACAAAGACCGAGACCGATAAAATATTTAAGTGATTTTGATTTCAGGCCTACTAATAAGAAGTATGTCGCGGCAAGGGTGAATAAAGTTGAAAGAAGATGTTTTCTGGCAGATATCCAGAAAAGAGCATTTGATAAACACGGGTGAAATGCAAAAAGAGAAGTTAAAAGATAAGAGACGTTTAAACGAGTCCCCAGGAAGAGTAAAATATTAAAAAACAACAGACAGATAACTATCCAGATTAAGTTATTTGTTAAATGGTAAACACCAATCCCTGTATTCTTAAAAATCAAGTCATCCAACTTAAACGACAAATCCCTGATTGGTTGAATATCAAGTATCCTTCCCGATTTAATGTGACCAATGTATTCACCAAAACTTTCTATTTTTAAATTCTTTATTGGGTCCAGTAACAATGGATCATCATAAGTTAGAATAGGATCATGAGTGATAAGATCCTTCTGAGTAAAAAGCAGGCACATAAAAAGACATAAAAAATAGGCGAGATTTTTGTGCTTTGATGACTTGAAGATTTTAATCATTTTTAAATATTACAATATTCATTTTCGTATTGAAATCAAAAGAGGGAGGGAGGCCTTCATGCCTTTTTTATTTTTGGACCCCTGCTTGAGTTAAGTCATGGAATTTACTTGGTGAGTTAGACTCTTTAAAGAGAGGGTCCAATTAGACCGATAGGGAACCTATGAGAAGTTATTTTATGACGATGTTATTTTTCACCGGCCTGTCGAATGCGACTGCAGAGGTTGCCCCAGAGCATGTTGAAAGTATGCTTCATCAAATGGTTCGAGAAAATGTTATATCCGCGACTCAAGCCGAAAAAGTTAAGGTGAGAGTGAAGTCCATCTCTCCATCACAGTGGACTAGTGTTAACAAGAAAACCGCCGAAGTAGGTTCAAGGACTCCCGCCTCCGTTACGCCGTCAGGAAATACGATTGAAGAAGTAAACGATATTGATCTGGATGGCGCCCAATTCAAAGCGATTCAAAGTGAGATACAAAAGATTGTTCCCGAGTACAGAGATAAAGACTAGTAAGGATCTCCGACGTAACTCCATAATTTCTTTTTTACAAATCTTGGAACAAACATCTGTAACATTTTTGCAATTTTCCGAAGACGAGCATAGGCCTTCATATCCCATGGGAAATGGGATAAAATGATACGGCTATCCAGGACGGAGAAAAAATAATCCAGCACGATGGACATGATGATAATGTCATCAAGAACACCAAAGATAGGTATCCAGTCGGGGATAATATCGATGGGAGAGATGATGAGTGCGATCATCGCAAGAAGAATTTTCTTATCCCGCGAGGGAATTCTTTCGTCATTGGCGGTGTTAACAAGAAAATCTTTTAGTTCTTTTAAAAATTTCATACGGGTCTTCCTTCTTTTGTAAGTTCTCTCAAAACAACTGATGTTGCGGCAAATGCAAATGCTCCTGTTACAAAGCTCGCTGATCCAAAACCTTCTTCGCAATCCATATTTTTTGCCATCCCGGGAGGTTTATAAGTCAGGCATCCATCCGAGGTTGGATAGACTGCTCTTTCATGTGACCATACCGCCCAGACACCGAAATCGCCCTCGTTTTCGAGGGGAAATGAAAAATCTTGTCGCAGTTTTTTTCGTAGTCGTGCGAGGAGTCTGTCATTGGATGAAGTTGACATATCTGTCACTCTGATCTGGAGAGGATCAATCTTTCCACCTGCTCCCCCCATGACAATAAGAGGAATTTTATGATGACGACAATGATTAATGAGGTGACACTTATTTGTAAAATCGTCACAGGCATCGATGACAAAATCATAATGACGATCAAAAATGTCTTCTAGATTTTTGGGATTAAAATAACACTGTTTCGTCTCAACTTCACAATATGGATGAATGTCTTTTATCCGCATCTTCATGACGTCGACCTTGAATTTACCTACAGTCGTGTTTACCGCATGAATTTGTCGGTTTATATTGGTGACACAGACGTCATCAAGATCAACCAATGTGATCAATCCTATACCTGTTCTTGCAAGGGATTCTGCAACCCAGGAACCAACGCCTCCAATCCCTATTATCAGAACTCTGGCCTCCTTGATTTTATCCAGACTTTTTGACCCAAAAAGTCTCCCTATACCTCCAAAACGTGAGGAATAATCACTATCCATCTTTTCCATTTTTCCTCGCTAACTTGTTAACTTTAAGTTGCCCACAAGCGGCCAAAATATCTGACCCCTTGGTCGTTCGAACCATCACTCTTAATTTTTTCGAGACTAAAAGTTGCCTAAAATGCTCGATTTCATTTATGTCCGGCCTTTTCCAATCTGATCCGGGAAAGGGATTGAACGGAATCAGATTTAAAATGGCCTTCCTCGTTCCCAGGAGTTCCTGAAGTGCCTCAGCGTGCCGCTCAGTCATATTGAGATTTTTTATGAGGAGGTATTCAAAAGTTATAAACTGCTTCGGTAACAGAGTGAGTTCATCCAAGGCGGCCATAACCTCACTCAAGGGAAATTGATCATTAATGGGAATAAGCCTTCTTCTCTCTTCTTCAAAAGGAGAGTGAAGAGAAAGAGCAAAATTGATTTTGGGAAAATCACGGAGCCTCTTTATTCCTGGAAGGTAGCCAACTGTCGATAGAGTCATTTGCCTGAGACCAACCCCCATCATCATAGGATCATTCAACACTCTTATTGCATTTTCGACTTCACCAACATTATGGAGCGGTTCCCCCTGACCCATAAAAACGATGCTTGGTCGCAATGCTCTTGGATATTTATTTTTGAGCCAGGTGTGCACAACGAGGTACTGGCCGACAATCTCCCCGGAGCTGAGATTTCGCTTTAGCCCCTGGGTTCCTGTATAACAGAAGCTGCAATTCATTCCACAACCAACCTGTGTGGATAAACAGACGGTAAATCTTTTGTGAAAGGGAATGATTACGGTCTCAACTTCCAGGTGATCATTTAGCTTGACGAGAAATTTGACTGTGCCATCCGTGGATTCGTGAATTTCAGAAATAACAGGCAATGAAAAATCCAGTCCTTCATTAAGGATGGGCATGAGTTTAGGGGACACGTGCCTATCCCAGATGGCCTCGTCCTTATAAAGTCCATCAATAAAATATGGAACAACTTGGGTAGATTCGCCTTTTTCGGCTAAAAAAATCTTCCAATCTTGTTGTGTAAATGAGTAGACCGAGGGTTTCTTCATAATGGCTGGAGTATAATCAATTAGATTCAATTTGTCCCTTTTCAAGCTTCATCTGTTTGATTGACCTGATTGGTTCTCGGTAGCATAATAAATCTATGAAATTTCTGTTAATTACCGCAATCCTGGTCCATTTCCTTGTAGGGTGTGCCTCCTTTGATTTCAACTCATCCCTCCATAAGAGCGGTAATGTTAGTGCCAAAAAAGATCTCAAGCTACCCAACCCTTCGGCAAAAGGGGCCGTATGGGAACTTCTCTCGGGCAATCAGTTGAGTCTTCACCTTAAAAGTGTTGATGGTCAAGCTCAGTCGAGTTTGATCCTCCGTGAGGGAATTTCCACTCATCCGATTTCTTATGGCCACTGGGAGCTTTCCGGCTTTGAGTTGGATGGAAAAACTTATTCTTCCATGAATACTTCAAAAAAATTCATACTAAGAGTCAGGCCTGGTCCTTTGACCTACGCTGGGTCAATTGTTATTGGATGCCCTCGCATTTCGCAAGCTGAGAATAAACATCTTAAAAAGATGAAATTTTTTAATCGCTATCCTTTCAGTTCGAAGGATGGATTATGTGAGGTTGTCGTTGGGGATAACCAAAAAGAAGTCATCTCGCTACTTAAAAAGACTCATAAAAACAATAGCTTAAAGATCAAAATCGGATTTTAGCCACAAAAAAATTGCTATCAACTTTGCCCGTGACGTTTTTATTTTGCAGCCCGTTCATAACATCCAATAAATTAAAGCCGTTTCCATTTTATTTGAATTTCCTTATTGTGAAAAAAATCGCCATGCGTAAAATGACCTTGTTAGTACATTTTCATATTGATTTTGTTGTTGGACGTTACTTAATGCTGCACGTTTGTTGATCTCAAAATCAGTAAGAACCGGAAGGTCAATTGTTTCATTTCAAAAAATAGAAACAGTTTGATTGCCTTACGCTCCTTTAGGAGTTTTATCATGAAGGCCAGTTTTACAAATTTCACAAATTTAGTGATTTCTATGACTTTTTGTTTGGGCCTAACGGCCTGTAACAAAGAAGATTTTTACCAAAAAGAGTTTTTGGACAATCCCTTTCAATCTGAACCCACAAACACAGGGACTGTGAATGGTGGCACTCAAGGAGGATTTGATTCCGGAGTGAATGGAGGGACAGGAGGCGGGACCGATGGATCGGTCACGGCCGGATCATCCTCAGGAGGCGTTGATGGATCAACTTCTTCTGGTTCAACGACTGGTGGAGGCGTTAATGGATCAACGTCTTCTGGTTCAACCACTGGAGGCGTTGATGGATCAACGTCTTCGGGTTCAACCAATGGAGGTGGAAACCAGGGAACAACTGACTCGGAAATAAAGCAAGAAACATTTCGTCAGTCTGCAAACCAATCCAAGAAACTTGATATTGTATGGG
>CAXNNO010000055.1:0-9606 GCA_964203555.1 Bacteriovoracales bacterium | reverse complement strand
GCAGATACCTGATTGAGGAACTCACAGGTATCAGTGGCATCAACGGTGCAATCACGGGTACTCTTTTAACAATTATGCCCGCTGCCTTTATTCTTACCAATACTGACTCAGGAGCTTGGGCCCAGTTCTGGACTCTCTTTGGTGCTGCCAATCAACTTCTTGCGGCCCTGACATTACTGGTCATCTCAGCATGGCTTCATCAGAATGGAAAACGACTCGCCTTCACCTTCGTTCCAATGATCTTTGTTCTAGTCACGACCTTAGTGGCATTGATCCAGATTGCCAGAAGCAATTTTACCAAGGCCAGAGGTCTTGATTTATCCATGATCAATTCAGGCACGTCGGTGCTCCTGATTCTATTGGCATTATTTTTAGTGATGACTGCCTTTAAGAAAATGATTAAAAGGAAAACGCTTTCGCCTGATCTTTTAGTATAACGGCCGCTAGATTGAGCCTGCCAATTTCAGCTGCATAGTCATAATTTAAGGTGCTGGGAGTATCACAACTTGCATGGTAGCAAGGGGTTTTGGTCTCCCAGTTTTCGATCGTTAGGATTGAAGGGACTCCGCGTTTCAGGAAGGGCACATGATCACTCCCCCACGCTCCCAGGGTAATTTTGGTCTTTAGCTGTGTGAACTGGGCCGCAACTCCGGCATACCAGGTTGCCAGATTCTTAAATCCTGGGTCCGTTTCAAGTTCAACGAGACCGTCGGAATTGTATCCAACCATATCCATATTAATGACTAAAGACAGATTTTTAAGTCCATTTTCTGCTGCTAAAAGCCTCGCATAGTAAGAAGAACCAATAAGCCCCTGCTCCTCACTGTTAGAAACATAAAATCGAATGGTTTTTTTATTTGAATAATCTTTTAAGACTTTTGCCATTTCAATCAGTACAGCGGTTCCGGAAGCATTATCATCCGCTCCCGCAAAGGCACCGCCCACCGAATCGATGTGGGCCATTATCATGATAACTTCTTCCGGGTGAAGATTACCTTTTTTCTCGGCAATAATGTTGCAAAGGTTTTGAGCATGACAAAGCTCTCTCACGTCATATCCAAAACTTTTGAGTCGAGACAAGACCGAGAGGACGGCGAGTTGATTTTCTTTGGAACCTGACACCCGCGTTTTATAACCGGAAAGATTTTCAACATCTTTTCTTATATTGTCTTTATCGACTGAATCGATAAAAATTCTCACCGCATGATCCTGTCTGGAATCAATATGAGTTTTTGCATCAAGTTGAGGAATAAAACTTTTCTCATCACCGGATACTATTTTTAAAAATTGATACACTCTATGGGGAGCGTTTTTCCTTAGCCTCACAACCCACAATCGCCCGCTCTGATGGACGGTATCAATGAACGGTTTAAGATCATTGACGTCATGCGGGTGGGCCGTGATGACTTGATAAAGATCATCCCTTGATTTAAAAGACAGAATCAAGATGAGACCAACAAGAAGGGGAAAAATCATTTTCATATTCAATTAGCTTAGCTTGTTATGAAAATTTTACCAGATTTTAAAATTCATTTTTCACAGCGCGACTTCCACCCCATGGATATTCACCATGCATCATGAATCTGAAGTTTCCCTGAAGTAGTGGCCTTGGCACGACTCAAACAATTATAAAAGGGGAATGTATAAAACCACTCTCCGTAAGCCGGATGGACGCTTATTAAATCTATACTCAAGTCATCCGATCGAAGAAGGCATCGAGGCCACAAATCCGGTCCATGAAACTTTTAATCCTGCGCCTCACCAGCGGTGGCATTTACTCCGAAGAGAATGGGTTATTTATGCCTCTCATCGGCAAGACAGAACATTTTTACCGCCAAAGGACTACTCACCCCTGGCCGTCACAAAGAGGAGAGATTTACCAACGGAAATGCCTCAAGGTCATTATGAAGTGGCGGTCTTTGAAAATCTTTATCCATCCCTTAACACCACCACCACAGAATCACCGGCCCTAAGTGTTCCCACCCGGCCATCATCCGGAATCTGTGAGGTTATTGTTTTTACCCAAAATCCGGACACCTCTTTGGGGCATCTTCCGGTGAAGAGGATTGAACTTATTTTGCGGGTACTCGGTGAAAGAACGATGGAATTGGCAAAATTTGAACACATTGAATATGTCATGCCCTTTGAAAATCGTGGCGTAGAGATGGGCGTAACACTCCATCACCCTCACGGACAAATTTATTCCTACTCATTTATACCTCCAGTTCAGGAAAGATTTCTTGAGTCGATGAAAAAGTATTGGATAGAAAATCAAACAGGCCTCATGGAGAAAATCATTCAGGACGAAAAACAAGATGGGAGACGAATCATCCTTGAAACTGAAAATGTTATTTGTTTTGTTCCGATTTTTGCCAGATACCCCTATGAGACGTGGATAGTGCCCAAAAGAAGGATGTGCTTTATCCATGAAATGACCGACGAGGAATTTCTGGATTTCAGCTCAGTTCTGAAAGCACTCCTTCTTAAATATGATCATCTCTGGGATCGTCCCTTCCCGTATCTCATGACCATCAATCAGGCCCCGGTCAAGGGTCATTACCCCTATGCTCATTTCTTTTTCCAAATAACTCCTCCCTACAGATCAAAGGATCGTCTCAAATATCTTGCGGGAACTGAGCTTGGTGCAGGAGTTTTTGTAAACGATTCTCTGCCGGAAGAAAAGGCGAGAGAACTAATCAACGTGGAGGTCGAAGATGTTGGATAACGTAACCATGAGAGCGCACGGAAGGGTTAATCTCATGGGCGATCACACCGATTACAACGGAGGCTGGGTTCTACCCACCATTATTTCTCAATATACCGAAGTCAGCATCAAGAAAAAATCCGGGTCAACAATCCATCTCCATAGCTCTCTTGATCCAATGAGGGGCGAAAAAAGAGAGTACAGATATGATTTAGGAAATGAAAAACCGACAGGAACCTGGGTGGATTATCTTCAGGGGGCAACAAAATTTTTAGGCGAGAAGATGGCCTTAAGAGGTGAATCTCTCGGAGGCCTTGAGGCCCATATCTCTTCAAATATCCCGGAAGGGTCAGGTCTCTCCTCAAGTGCTGCGCTTGAGATAAGCTTTATGAAGGCGTTAAAGGAAATGTTTCATTTTCAAATTGACGATCTTGAGATGGCCCGAATTGGTCAACGAATTGAAAACGAATTCGTTGGGGCAAGAGTTGGAATCATGGATCAGATGGCCTCATGCTTTGGCAGAACGGGGGAAGCACTTTTTTTGGATACTCTTAAATTATCTTTTCAAAGAGTTCCACTCCCGCTTGATCTCATGGAAATCATGGTTATAAATT
Source organism: Bacteriovoracales bacterium (assembly GCA_964203555.1). Taxonomy (GTDB): domain Bacteria; phylum Bdellovibrionota; class Bacteriovoracia; order Bacteriovoracales; family Bacteriovoracaceae; genus Peredibacter. The sequence continues at coordinate 6,288 of CAXNNO010000055.1, read as the reverse complement.
CCGGGATCTCACACAGATTATCTGCTCAGGACGGCGGATATAATGAACGAAGAGCTCAATGTGAAGAGGCCGCTCGCCTGTTGGGTGTTTCTTTTTTAAGAGAGGTCAGTAGGGAGAGACTTGAAGTGAGTGAGTTACCTGAAACTCTTATGAAAAGGGCCCGCCATGTCGTGACAGAAAATGAGCGGGTGATAACTGCGGTGGAGGCAATCAGAAACCGGGATCCGGAGACACTGGGGAAAATCTTTCAGGAATCCCACAATTCACTCAGAGATGATTACGAGGTTTCAATCCCGGAAATTGATTTATTAGTGAGTTTATGTCAAAAGGAGAAAAATATTTTCGGGGCAAGGCTCACCGGTGGAGGCTTCGGTGGATCAATAGTTGCCCTCACAATTAAAGAGACAAAAGAAGAAATATCCAAACGAATCATTAAGATCTATGAGATGGAAACGGGCCAGAAAGGAACACTTTTGGTATGAACATCAAACCCTACACACTGTCCATTCCCAACGAAATTGAAATCACATTTTTAAATTACGGCGGAATCATTCAACATATTTTTGTCCCCGACGGAAAAGGAAAATCAGGCGATGTCGTCTTGGGTTTTGATGATCCTGAGGCCTATCTTCAAAACGGTCCCTATTTTGGTGCCATCATAGGAAGATATGCCAACCGGATCGCCAACGGTGTTTACAAAGTCCAGGGAAAGAATTTTAAGTTATCCCAAAATGAAGGCACAAACTCACTCCATGGGGGAACCAAGGGACTGGACCGGGTATTTTGGACGATCGAAAAGACAAGTCCATTATCCTGCACTCTCTTTTATACAAGTCCTCATCTCGATCAGGGGCACCCGGGGGAATTAAGGGTTGAAATAACCTACTCCATCACTCAAAAAAGAGAGCTTATTATTGATTACAAAGCGTCAACAGATCAAGAGACCCACATTAATTTGACGAACCATTCGTATTTTAATCTTTCAGGTATTGAGTCCAAAACTATTTTAGATCATGAATTATGGATTGATGCCGACAAATGGACCACAGTGAATGATCAACTCATCCCAACCGGCGAAATCGCAGAAGTCGATCGGATGAATGATTTCAGAGTACCAAGAAAAATCTCTCAGGTGATTCCAGAAAAGATCAACGGATTGGATCTTAATTATGTTTTAAATAAATGTGATGAAAATAAGGCCAATGCCTATTTGATCGATCGAAATTCAGGCATAAAAATGGACATTTTCACAACAGAACCTGGACTTCAGCTTTACTCAGGTCACTCACTTGATGGAAGTGTGAGGGGTAAAAAAGGTATCTGGTACCAAAAATATCATGGGCTCTGCCTTGAGACCCAACACTTTCCGGATTCTCCACACCACCCGCACTTTCCGACAACACTCTTAGAACCTCAACAAAAATTCACATCAAGAACGACTTACAAATTCAGCAACTTTTAACGTCTATCATTTCATAAAGACAACCTAACTTCTTACGACAAAATTCCACTCGAGAGTCACTTTTCCGTCAACCAGGAGATCCTTGGGGGGATTTGGAAAGGGCCCGGCCTCATTGAAAGATTCCACAGCGGCATCATCTAACTCCCTGATGCCACTTGCTCCGAGAATTCGTATTGCAATGATTTCCCCGTCTCGATCAAGAGTGATCCTGAGTGCCGTGATAAATTCATCCGACAAAGCGAGTTGCCTTCCGTTTCTGGCCATCTGTGCCGCCTTACTATGAATTGAGCGTCCCCAAAACTGTTCCAGTTTTTGTCTGATGCGATGATAGAAACCATAATATTTATACTCGACTGTATTAAGCTGCGTCAGATCCCCCAGAGGAATGTCACTTAGATAATCGTTAGTCGAATGAATCTCTTGAGTTGCTTTAGATCCCGATTCTGGGGATTGATTGTTTTGAAATTTTTTGGCGGCCTTGAGAAAAGGATCCTGAACAAGTCCTGAACCTAAATCGGCCAGACCCCATTTTTTAGCCCGCTCCTTCCCCTGCCCAGAGGATTTAGTGATAGAGAATACATCTGTGTTTCTCGCTTTTGATTGACGCTCGAATGAGCGAGTTTTGTCGCTTAAAAAGGCTTTCTCTTTCTGGCGTCGGTCCTGGGTGTCCTCCGATTGAACTATCTGGTGAGTGATTCGCTTTTTAGGGTTTAATTGAATTGTCAATTTTCGGAACCGAGTCTCATCTTTTTTATCATCATGAGATTCAGTGATAAGAAGAAAAAATGCTCCATGAAGCAACAGAATGAAGCAAATGATGAGATACAAAAATGATTTCTGTTCCAACCTTAACTGGCCCATAAACATTATTGTAAGTGATATTGAGTTCTTTGAAGCTTGAGTTTTCTTGCGAAATAACTCCCAGATAAACTTGACCGCCCGTTCAAGTTTATCTAATTTTTATGACATGCATGAAGAAATAAGAAATTTACAGACAAAAATTCTTTCGAAGGGTTGGTCTGTGTTAAAAAAACTGACGTTCCAATTCAGAGCACCGAATGGTGAGTGGCAAGAACAGGCCCGAGAGGCGTACGACATAGGCAATGGGGCCACTGTCCTCCTCTACGATAAAAAAAAGAAAACAGTCATTCTGACGAGGCAATTGAGAATACCGACTTACCTCAATGGAAATCGTGACGGAATGTTAATCGAGGCCTGTGCGGGAAAAATTGAGAACGAAGACCATGAGGAAACCGTCAAAAGAGAAGTCATTGAGGAGACGGGTTACAAGATCGAATCCCTTCAGAAAATATTTGAGTCTTACATGTCCCCGGGTTCTGTCACTGAACTCATTCATTTTTATGTTGCTCCCATAAGCGAAGAGATGAGAATCAGCGAGGGAGGTGGTCTGGCCGAGGAGATGGAAAACATAGAGGTATTGGAGATTAAATTTAACGACGCCTATTCTATGATTGATTCCGGTCAAATGAAAGACGCCAAAACCATCATGCTTCTTCAGTACGCAAAAATCAATCAGCTCCTAGAACGGTAGGTATTGAATCTACTTAATCCAATCTTCGATGATCAGTTGAATCTTAGCATGTGCTGCCAAAACAGAAGGGAAATTTGTCGCTAAACGAAGATCATTACAATGGGCCGCTCCTTCCATCATAAGTAGATCAAGACCGTGTTGACCATTGGCCTGTCCGGAAACCACTGAAAGATTTAACCATGGATCATTGGAGCCATTAGTGAAGAGAATATCTGAAGTGACAGGTTGGAATAAGGGGTAGAACCATTGATTATTGAGCGCTCCGTCCTTCCCCATTTCTTTTGTAAAGAGCCTTTTACAAACACCCTCATGGTAGGGAAGATCAATTTGTGATGAGCGGGAGCTGTTAGCACCCTGGCCGTTGGCAACCTGGAACCATCCAAACTCTCTACAACTCTGCCACATCCACTGGCGCATGTTATCTTCGGCCGTGACGTCTTCTTTAACCGCAACGGCCAGAGAAATATCAAATGGAGTCGTCCCCATTGCTGAAAGAACAGAAAGGCCTGCACGGGCATAATCCTCGATGGGATTACGGCCCTTATTCAGAGTTTCACAGAATGATTGATCGTGTCCGTATTGAACCGCCGCCGCCAGCATATCGGCAACAACATAGAGGAAATCAACATTATTGGTGAGAGCTGATGCCTTGAAGATTTTTTTAACCTCAATGGCCCCCTCAGGAGATGATATTTTTTCTTCAATTAATTGAACCGCCTTTCTTACTTTGGCGCCGCAGTTTGTTTTATTGATGACCTTAGCAACATGGGCATCATACTCGGAGAATTCATTTTTCATGAAAACCGGAGCAGACGATGCGAGGGCCCCGACAACTAATTCCGGATGTTTTTCACGATAAAAGGCTGCCAGTGTGCCGGCATAAGACCCGCCGAAGGCAACCCACTTGCCTTTAAAACCACGCTCATTAGTTATATAAGTTTGAAATGAAGCCAGGTCATCAATGGCCGCCTGTAAATGAAGATGCTTCAGGGCCGTCGAAGTTAGTTTCTTTGTGGGAAGGCTTTCTCCATAAAATCGGTGCTCAAGGGCAACGAGGTGCGCTTTCTTTTTCTTTGCAAGATTTTCAACAAATGAATATGAACCGGTCCCGGCACAATTCCATTCGCCGCATATGATATAAAAAACCGGGGATTGAGGACTTCCCGCGTAGCGAGAATCTATAAAATAACGCTGCTTAAAGGTTGGCGAATTTTTATCGGAGTGATCCAGAGTTTGATTATAAAAGGAAACCTCTGCATCTCTTAGTGACCCATCCGATCTTAATTTTAGATGTTGCCCTTCCACACTACCCGATTGCATTAAAATAGAACGCTGGTGGTAGAAATGGCCATGGTTAAACCCCATGGCGCACAAAGGTATTAAAAAAGATAATCCAAACCAGATGCGAATGAAAGACATCATCTCTCCCCGATTAAGACAAAAAGAGTTAAGGCCGAACCATGATATAAAGATACTTTTCTTTGAATTGGGAATTATTAGAGCCATAAAGGATTCTAAGATTCTCATCAGTGTAAACTTCTTTCAGTGAACCACCGCCAAAGAAAAGACGAACAATCGGGGTCGGCACAACTGTAATTTGATTAGGCAAAGTTCCCGCTTCGGCTTCATTTACAAAATCAAAGATAGGTCTCGTCTCAGGACGCTTACTCATACCAAGAAACTTAACAAATCGAACATTTAAGGCAGTCGGATCTGTTTTACTTATCCGATATTGACCTTTGAGATAATTAATCTTCTCGCGGCTTCGGTCACCATTTTTGTAACTTGGCGAAACATTATAATAAAAACCATCTCTATCTATGTATTGGTAAATCTCCCTCACACCTATTGTCGGATCAACTCCTCTATAATCAGCACGATAATCAGACGGACCCCAAAGCGTCAGGTCTGGTCCTAAACCGAGTGTCTGTGTCTGACGACGACTTTTAATGTTGCGATAATCATACGGGCCCCAGACTTGTTTCCAGACACCATACAAAAGTTCCAGACGGTCTTTAACGGGTGGCTGCGGATTAAGTGCCAGGATTCTATTTACGATTGGTTCAAGTTCATTTTGAATTTTAAAATCTGGATCTCCAAGACCTGTGTATTTGGAAGCTCTCGCAATTAATTCTGTTTTTAACTCCTCAAGATCCATCCGACTTGAATCAACGGCAAAAAGACCAGTACTCAATGTCATTGAAAAAACGAGAAAAAGGGAAAATTTCATGAAGTCTCCTATGTTAGGGAGTAGATAGCACAAATGGATTGTTTATCAACCGTGTAATGCCTGGGTCAGAAAAAAATACATGAGTCAACAAACGAGGTCATTTCAGATCACATTGAAAAGAACCCGTTAAACGTGACTCAATTTCATCCAGAGGGAGAACTCCAAGATTCAGGACGGCATCATTGAAGCAAGAGGATTTAAATAAATGATTATATCGATGTTGGATCCTGGATCGAAGATTCGTTAATCGTTTATATCCATAGTAATAGGAGGGTGCCTGGCCCGGCATAATATAAGAATATCGGTCATACTCCGACCGGGCAAAAAGAGGAGAAAATCCCAGTTCATTGGAAAAAACCTCATTGACTCGTTTTTCGTTGATCATGTCAAGATTAAGCTGAGGATCAAGAAACATCCTGGCCTGTCTCCAAAGCCTCCTCTGAAGTGAGATGAACTTAGATTCGATATTTAAATAAGGATGGACCATTTCTTCTGCATAAAGTGCCCAACCTTCCACATTGGCGCTATTAAACGCGAGCCACGATCTTATGAGCGTCGTCCCTCTTTCTCTCATGACTTGAAATTGCAGACCGTGACCCGGAACTGCTTCGTGGGCAGACAGGTTCACAATCGCCTCAGGGTAACTGAAATCACTTCGCCCCTTATTGGCAGGAGTAATGACAAACTGGGAAGGTAAATCACGATCCTCCCCAAGAATCGGAGACGCTATAAAGTGAGGTGCTGGTATCGACTGGGCCTCTGCCGGGGTTGCAAAGCGAACGATGATTTCGGGTTTGTTCTGAATTGTCAGAAGATGGTTTTTCAAAATGATCTCATAGAGAAAGGAAATCGAATTCCTGTAGCTTTTAACAAGATCATCGGGATCCTGAATTTTTCTTGAACTTAGAAATTTGACCACACTCACTGGATCATTTTTTCGGAGCCGGTATTTTAGCGCAACTTCTTTGGCAAGATTCTTAAATTCAACGTAGGTTTTTTGATAGTCGGCAAGGCCCGTCTTTATTAATTCCCTGGCACTCATTT
>CAXNNO010000054.1:0-9710 GCA_964203555.1 Bacteriovoracales bacterium | reverse complement strand
GAAACTCAATATTATCGCCCCGTGAGCACGGAAAAACTTATCGAGGGATCTCTCAAGGGAATGATGGAAACACTGGATCCTCATTCAGCTTTTTTGAACAAAGATTTTTTTGAAAAAATGCAGAATGATACTGCCGGAGAATTTGGCGGATTGGGATTGGAAGTCACTCAAAAAGACGGGATCGTTTACATAGTAACGCCGATTGATGATACTCCGGCATTTCGGGCCGGAATTAAGCCAAGGGATAAGTTGGTTGAGATTAATAATGAACCTATCATAGGAATGATGCTTGATCAGGTTATTGAAAAAATGCGCGGTCAGGTTGGTGAGAAAATTAATCTCGGCATCATCCGTGAAGGTCAGGACGGGATTAAACAATATAAGCTCCAGAGAGAAGTCATTAAAGTTAAATCAGTGAAATTTGAATTACTTCAAAAGCAATATGCCTACTTACGATTAACTCAATTTCAAAAGCGTTCGGCACAATCCATCGAAGAAGCACTTAAATCGATGAAAAAACAAATGAAAGATGAAAGTTTTTCAGGCATCATTCTTGATTTGCGTTCTAATCCCGGTGGGCTTCTGGATCAGGCAGTGGATATCTCTTCTCTTTTTCTGAAAGAAGGAATTGTGGTAACGACAGAATCCCGTGATCCGCAAAATAAAGACATGCGGTATGTGAAAAAATCGGGCTTCAAAGATCTCAAAACACCAATGGTTGTTCTCATTAATGGTGCATCCGCCTCGGCTTCAGAAATCGTTGCCGGCGCTCTTCAGGATTATGGAAGGGCCGTGATCATGGGGTCACTATCTTTTGGGAAAGGCTCAGTTCAAACAGTTGCTCAACTGGATAAGCAAACAGGAGTAAAACTAACTATTGCTCAATATATGACTCCAAAAAATCGCAAGATCCAGGCCTTGGGAATAAGACCCGATGTCGTTTTGGAAGAGGTTAATCAGAAAGAATTTCAAAAAGGTCTCATGGAAGATAGGTATATACGTGAAAAAGATCTTAAGGGTCATTTGACGGCAACGATTGAGAGCGCAGAAGAGAAGACTCAAAGAGAAATCTCTGAACGAAAGGATCGGTCGGAGAGAATTAAGGACATGGAGACCCGTCGAACTGAGGCGAAGAAAGAAAATAAAAAAGAAAACGAAGAAGATATATTTAAAACGTATCTGCCGTCTGAGGATTATCAGGTTCTTCAGGCCGTTCGTTATTTACAGGGCTTCAAAGTCTTAGAAAGTTCCGCGAAGGTAAATAATTAATCATGATTGGTTTTGACGCTGCTTCTGTCTCAGATCTTGTTTTATCAATTAAAGGAGTACTGGAAGATCAGTTCCAGGAGGTTATGGTTCAGGGTGAGGTTAGTAATCTTTCTCCATCGGGCGCTGGACACTGGTATTTTACTCTTTCCGATGCGGGCGCCAGTCTTTCGTGTGCTCTCTTTAAAGGTGATGCCCTCAGAAATCCGTTGATTCGAAATTTGAAAAACGGGGACAAAATTGTCATTGTTGGCCCCGTCAGTGTCTATCAAAAAAAAGGAAGTTTCCAACTCCTTGCAAAAAGAATCTTCCCGGCCGGTGAAGGCCAGCTGAAGTTGCAATATGAGCGACTTAAGGCAAGGCTATCTCAGGAGGGGATTTTTGATTTAGAGAAAAAAAAACCTCTTCCACTTTTCCCCAAAAGAGTCGCCGTTATAACGGCCGAACATGGGGCCGCATTACAGGATTTTCTTAATGTCATGAAACGCAGATCCCTTTGGCTGGATATTCTTATTATTCCCGCCCAGGTCCAGGGGGATGGTTCGGCAAAATCTTTAATGACGGCCCTCAGAAAGGCGCAAAACATCAAGGACATCGATGTTATTGTTCTAACCCGAGGCGGAGGAAGTCTTGAGGATCTTTGGTCTTTTAATGATGAAAATCTGGTCCGTTCAATTTTTGAATGCCCTATTCCTGTCGTTTCAGCAGTTGGACATCAGGTAGACTATACACTTTGTGATTACGTTGCAGATCATCGATCGGAAACTCCAACCGCCGCTGCTGAGGTGTTATCTCAACCACAGACGGAACTCAGGGGAAGATTAATTTATTCCCAAACGCATTTGAAATCGAATCTTTTCAAACTCAATCAGCACATACAGCTTATGATTCAGAAATTTCATCCCAGAGAAATGATGAATCTGATGGAAAGAAAAATTCATGAGTCTGAAAAACGCTTAAACCTCATCAACTTAAAAGATCGTGCTGAAGAATTAATTGGAATTCAAGAGGGTAGTCAGCGACTTGATGAAGCTGTCTTACGCTTGCAGCATGGAATTGAAATGAAATCCAAGATTTTTTCCGAGAATTTGCTGAGAATTGAGCAGGTTCTCTCTGCCCTCAATCCGTCCAGAGTTTTGGGGCGAGGGTATTCTTATTTGAAAGGAAAGGGTGGAGATGTTATAACTTCTTTGAATGATTTTAATAAAAGGCCTAAGGGAAGCATTATGGAGATTAATTTCCACGATGGGACCGGTGTCGTATTAAAGGATTAACATGAAATTTATGTTTTTAACGCTTCTTCTCTCGAGCTGTGCTTCCGCTAATAATCCGATTCAAAAAGAGATGCTTATTCGCCCTGGAGAAGTCCGATGGGTGGAGTTAGAGCTTCCGAACCGAGATGTTAAGCTATTCTGCCGGGATCAGATGGTGAAAGTTCATCGCAATGGAAAAAAGGTACAAGCGGTTATTGTGGAAAGTTATTTTTCTGATCTTAATCCTTTTACCTGTACTTTTAAGGAAGACGACCAGGTTTTAGTGGATGTTTTTTTTAAAGTTGAGAATAAGGAATACGTGGCGGAGAAACTTAAGGTGGATCCCAAGCGAATTAAGCTTTCTCGCCTGGACCAGAAAAGAGCAGATGAGGAGCAACAGACACTCAACCAAATTTATTCTGAATCGATGAATTCATTCCAGTTTCAGAGTTCTTTCAAGGAACCCATGACGAGTGCGGTCACGAGCGTTTATGGTACGAAACGCGTTTATAACAAAGAAAAAAAAGGCCAGCATCTTGGAATTGATTATCGAGCGGCCATCGGGGATAAGGTTCCTTCGGCCAATGCTGGTAAAGTCGTTTATTCTGGGGACCTTTTTTATACAGGATGGACTGTCATCATTGACCATGGCCTTGAAATCTTTTCTGTCTATGGTCATCTTTCAAAAACGATGGTCATTGCCGGAGAATTTGTAAGAAAAGATCAGGTCATCGGTCTTTCTGGAAATACCGGACGAACCTCTGGACCCCATCTTCATTGGGGTGTTAAAGTTCAGGGACAATATATTGATGGATTGGTTCTCATCAGCGAAACTGAAAAAATATTTCAGAATTAATGCAGCATTATTCCGCTCTCATTCAGTTTAGAATTGATCCTTTACTTTCTCAGGATATGAGAAAAATACTTGATTCTGTCTTGTCAGACTTTAAAGGTGCCTCGACGATTGATTCTTTAACTGCTCCAGACTTAACTCATAAAGTAGCAGTTGAATTTATTTCGGAAAGCTCTCTCCATCTGATCAGACCAGGATCCTCATTTCGAATTTGTCTTCTCGATCATAATCAGGGGTTGTTTAGTTTTGGACAAAATATTAATCATTACCCGGTTGATGCAGTCCTTGATAATGCTCTATCAGTTAAACAGATAGAGCATCTTATCTATCCGCTCCTCTTTAATCTGGTCAAATCTCAGGAAGAGATGTTGATCAATTTGGGTCTCAGGAATATCAAAAAACTTGAGTCGAGATCCAGACAAATGATTAGTAAGAATGCGGAAGAGGTCTTTACCTCGGATTTTTTGCTCAATTATGCCCAATCGCTGGTGGATCTTGAAAGAGAGCTGATACAGTCAGACGAACTTCCCAAGCTTGAAAAAGTCTTGAAACAATTTGCAAAGACGAACATTGAGCGATCAAAATTCCAGTTTTTATCATCTCGTGACCTTCATGAAATCACTCCTTCAGAAAACTTTCTCATCCTTCCTCCTTTTAAAGGGAAGTTTATAGCTATTCAGATGGACTGGGACGAGGAGGATTCTCTTAAGCTATTCAAAAGACTCTTCTTCTTTTATACCTTGGTTAATTTCTTTAAATCTCAGCAAGACATTACAGATCCTTTTTTTGACGAAAATCTCTGGGAGGGGGCCCTCGATGCTATTCCATTCCCCGTAGCACTCTTGTCCAGGACAGGTGAAGTTCATCAACATAACACCCTTTTTGCAAAATTGGGTTTTCCTCCAGGTCATTGCCTACAATTAAAATTACGCGAAAAGATTCTTATCAATGATATTCCTTACAATATTTACCTTAAGGAAGTTCATCACATGGATCAAATCAAGATTTTATTTGTTTTTTTTACGGAAAGTTTTTTTCTCAAAGGAGATGGAAATCTCACCCCATCTGGTCAGGAGTTGGGGATAATCAGTTCCAGTATTGCACACGAATTGAATAATCCCATTGCGGGCATTCAGGCCGCACTCTCACTTCTTCAGCTCGACGAACATTTAGGTCAGGAAGCTGAACAATCGATTAAGGAAATGAAGAGTGGCGCCAATAGATGCAAACAGCTTATAGAAACATTCCTTGGATTTTCTCGGGCCAATCCTCGCAGTCTTCATGATACGGGATCGGCTATGGGCCCGATTGATATTTGTTATCAGCAGGCCCAGAATCTCCTTCGATTCAGAACAGTTGAGAGTGGGATAAGATTTAATTTTGAATCAATAAAACACGCAGATTTCCGGACCCCGGTTAATCCGAGTCTTCTTACGATGACTTTCTATTTGATACTGGGCGAATTAATGACTTTGTATTCCCATCAGATGTTAGTGGCAAATAAAAATCAGATAGAAAAAGTGATTAAAGGTGAGATCATAGAATCCGCCCGAGAGATACAGATCCAGCTCCATGAACTAAATATTTCAAATCTGGTGCTTTCTAAACTGATTCAGAATTTACTCAATATTGAAAATTTTGTTCTTCAGCTTTCAGATTATTCGCTGAGATTTATCTACAATCCTTAGTTAAAGATGCTTTGCTGGAAATTTGTATCGATCTGATTGCTCCAGAGCAAGTTTTTCGATGCGCTCCATGTAGGTTTTTCGTTCATCCTTGATGTCACTCATCTTAAGAGTCAGATAAACTTTGGGTTCGTTAATCAGGGAATCATTAAAAAGACTCAAAAATATATCCTTGATATCCTTCTGAATGAAGACTTTTTTCTTACCTTTCTGCTGAGATTCAAATCTCGAGATCTGTCCCAGTAAAAATTGGTGAAGTTTTTTCTTGTGAGAGGGAAACTTGAATATCAGTTGAGAGTAGGGAGAGAAATTAAGAAAGCTATAAACAATAAACTGACCACTAATGAGGTGAGGAGTTATGACAAAATCATGCTCATCCATAAGTTTCGGGGCCAACGGAAGGTCATGCTTTGTTTTTAAATAATCGATCGTTTTATTTCGATAAACTTCAGGGATCTTGATGAAATTAGTATTCATGAAGAATAGTCCCTCTATAAAAGGCCCGCATAGTCTGATGTGAATTTGATACCACCGGAATTCTGAAAGGTATGTCCTGAGCTTTTCAACTTCGCCTTTGGGAGATTTCAAGGGAAGAATTGTTAAAATAACTCCATTCTCACCCTTAATCGTTAAGACGCATGGATTATCAATTACACTGAGTGTCTGGAAAACTTTTTCAATTCCCTCTGATGATTCGATGATCGCCCGGTCAAGTTCGAATTTATTTCGAGGATAGTAGAGTTGATTTATTTTCCGGATGTTTTTTGATTCAAAAATCTCCATATATTTCAATAAAAGCATTCCTGTGGCCCTGGCATCTTCTATCGCACGATGGGCCTGAGAGTGAGGAATGTTAAATATAGTGGACATATAGTTTAGGTTAGAACTCATGATGTCTGGGATCATGTATTTTGTCATGATATTGGTACATATCACTTTGTTATCCAGAGTAGGCCTTTGAAGTTTCTTAAGAACTCCGTTCAGAAAGGGGATATCAAAAGAAGTGTTGTGGGCGACGAGAATGGAATCACCGATAAACTGCAGAATCTCGTCAATAACCTCTTCAATTTTTGGAGAGAATTCGACGTCGTTTTTTTTGATTCCCGTGAGTTTTTGAACAAAATCTGGAATTTCTTTTTGGGGATTGACTAAAAATGATCTTTCTTCAGAAATCTTTCGATTCTCAATTTTAACCATGCCGATTTCAATGATCTTTTCAGTGTCGGGATTTCCGCCTGTCGTCTCAAGGTCAATCACGCAGAGCTTTAGCGAGCTTAGAAGTTCAGCGGAACTATCGTAAATTTTTTCTTTCTCTTTCTCTTTTTCTTGCATTTGAATAAATGGAACATTCGCTCCATCCTTATTGTTTAAATGTATTACATATGATCTGGAGTGAAGGCATGGGTGAGAAGTTCTTTAAGCTTTTTGGTCGTTTCTTTGCCGGAATGATCTCCAAAAGTTATTTCAAGATTGCCATCAGAAAACTCCGTCATCACCTGCAGGCACATGCCACAAGGAGGCCACCCATCATGAGTGTAGACATATATTCTGGTTAACTTCGTCTGCCCCTCTGAAACGGCCTTCCAGATTGCAACTCTTTCAGCACATACTGTGCCGCCATAGCTTGCATTTTCAATATTGCATCCAGGATAAATTTTACCGTCAGAGGTCTCTACTGCCGACCCAACCTTGGCCTTCGAGTAAGGGGAGTATGACCTTGTTGATGCGTCTTTTGCTGTCTCTCGCAGATCGTGACTCATTATACTTTTCCCATTCTTTTTAATTCCCCAATAGTTTCAGTTAAAACTCTGGCAAAACCAACCATGGCCTTTTCTGCCACCCTCTTTACGTCTGAGTGACTGAGCTTTTCCTGTTTAATTCCTGCGGCGTAATTTGTAACACACGCCACTCCGCCAACCTTTAGTCCGAGATGGTTCGCAGCGATGACTTCCGGAACTGTGCTCATTCCAACCAGGTCGGCGCCCAGGATTCGCAGCATTCTGATTTCGGCCGGTGTTTCGTAGGTAGGACCTAAAACTGAGCAGTAAACTCCGCTTTTTAGGCCAATCTGGTTTTTTTCACCAACTTGGTGGAGAAGTTCACGGAGTTCTTTGTCATAAGCATTTCCCATGTCCGGAAAGCGAGGGCCTAGTTCTGAAATATTTGGACCGACGAGAGGATTTCTCCCGCTTAGATTAATGTGATCAGAAATTGTGACGAGGTCACCGGGATGAAAATCAGCATTTATTCCACCTGATGCATTTGTTAAAAAGAGGTATTCAATTCCAAGTCGGGATAACGTTCTGATCGGAAGGACAACATCTTCCATTTCAAAACCCTCATAAGCATGATAGCGCCCTTGAAGAGCGACAACAGAAACCCCGCACACCTCACCTAAAATTAAAGCGCCGGAATGCCCCTCCACTGAGGTCTTTTTGAAGTGAGGAATTTCCTCATAGGGAATGATGGTTTTATTTTCAATTTCATTAATATAAATTCCCAGGCCTGATCCAAGAACAATTCCAACCACCGGTTTTTTACTCACCTTGGATTGAATATACTGGGACGCCTCGATCACTTTTTTCATCGGCATAATTTTTTTCCTTAACCTAATTTCTCTAAAATCAATTTTGGGTATTTTACTTTCTCAGCACTCAGGGTGAGAACTTTCTTTATAAATTTTAATCTAATGGCCCGAACGATTTCCTGTTGATGCGGGTGGTGGGTGATCGTAAAAATTGGTTCGCCCTTTTTGACTTTATCACCAATTTTTTTGTGAAAAGTAAATCCGACTCCGTAATCAATCAAATCTGTTTTTGATTTTCTTCCGCCACCGAGCTCAATGAGAAAAAGACCTATCTGAGTATTATCAAACATCTTAATAAAGCCTGCCTTCGGGGCCTTGATTTCTGTTCTCACTGAGGCCATCGGAAGAAGAGAATAATCATCGACCACTCTCTCATCGCCACCCTGGTTTCGTATAAGTTTTCTGAATTCTTCAACGGCCTTACCTGAGCTGACTAACTCAAGAGCTTTTTCATGGGCCTTGTTATAACTTTTTTCTACACCGGCCATATGAATCATATGAGCGGCCAGGGCGATTGATAGGTCAGTCAAATCTTTTGGACCATGACCTTTTAATGTTTCAATGCTTTCAATAATTTCATTAGAGTGACCAACTTCGCTTCCTAATGGTTGGTTCATATTAGTAATCAGGGCGATAGCTTTTTTTCGGAAACGTTTAGAGGTTGTGATGAGACTCTTGGCAAGTGCCCGGGCCTCCTTTGGTGTTCGCATAAATGCACCAGTGCCGCATTTAATGTCGAAAATGATACCATTTGTTCCCTCGGCAAGTTTTTTACTCATGATTGAAGCTGTAATGAGAGGCACAGAGTCTATAGTGGCCGTAACATCCCTCAGAGCATAGATGAGTCTGTCTGCCGGTGCTATTTCCGGAGTTTGACCGATAAGGACAATTCCATGTTGATTTAACTTGTCAGAAAAAGTGCCAAGATCCATTGCAGTTTGAAAACCCGGAATGGCCTCAATTTTATCAATTGTTCCGCCTGTGTGTCCGAGGCTTCGGCCAGCGATCATTGGAACCTTGACTCCCGCCGCACTTGCAATTGGAGCGATGATAAATGTTGCCTTATCCCCAACGCCTCCGGTGGAGTGTTTATCGATGACATTCTGGCCAGTAAACGTCAGCTTTTTTCCTGACTCCAGCATCGCATCAGTCAGAGCAGCCGTTTCAGCTGAGTCCATGCCTTGAATAAACATGGCCATTAGCATCGCAGACATTTGATAATCCGCAATGTGATTTTGTGTAAAGTTGTGGATGAACCAGTGAATTTCTTGATCAGTAAGTCGTAACCCGCGCTTTTTTTTGTCAATCAATGGGTAAACCTGAAAATTATGCTCGGCCATACAACTCGTTTGCAAACTTTAATTAAGGGAATTATCATAGACTTAAGCTCTCCCGCTTGGCAATTCAACTCCACAGGACACAGCATGAAAAAAGTCTTTTGCGCGCTCTTAAGTCTTCAGTTTTTGTTAGCCACAACTGCGCTGCGACCAGCATTCGCACAAAGTGAAGACGATATCGTGAAGAACACTCAAAATGATATCATGCTCGTTGGGGCCTCGGCCGCTGCTGGAGCAGTTCTTGGCATTTCGACCCTTTCTTTTGTGGATAAACCCTCCCAGCACATTTCGAATATTTGGACGGGCGCAGCTTTTGGCGTTATTGCAGGGGTCATTCTGGTCGCATACAACAGCGCACAAAAAGGTTCGGAGGAGCTACAAGCTTCTAATGAATTCAATTCCTTTGAAAGAGTTGCATGGCATTTTCACCATTCACAAAGAACTAATTTTCCATCGCCCACTGTTGGGGGCGAAATCTTTCAACTCAGCTTCTAAATCAGTCTACTTTTTCTTGCCACCTAATCTGGCCGGTGGGTATAACTCCTAGGGTTAAACTCAACTCATATATTAGGATGCTTTATGGATCGCTTGATTTCTCTTTTGGGTCTTTTTGTCATGATCGGTATTGCCTATCTTTTAAGTGAGAAGAAAAAAGCAATTCAATGGCGAACAGTGATCACCGGCGTCTTATTGCAGGTCCTTTTTGGACTAGTGATTCTTAAAACGGAC